>CAYYHL010000299.1:0-2559 GCA_964471775.1 uncultured Clostridia bacterium | reverse complement strand
TCAGCTTGCCTTTACCAACCTCTTCGAAAATATCCTGAACAAGAGCGTCAACGTCAATACCCTTAATTTTATTCTTCCGTTTAGTTACACTCCTAGCTCTTTCAATTCTTGCCTTAACTAGATCTGTGACGGCTTTGTAAATCTCTAGTTGCTCTTCTTTTGTTAAGCCCAAAATCTCGTGCATAATGATTTTGTCAAGTTCCTGACGGTCTTCAAGGCTCACTTCATTAAAAATAGTTTCCACGGGTCTTGAGGCGATTTTCATAATCGCCATTGATAGTCTCTTCTTAATGCCTTCGTCCAATAGTTTGGGATTGACTATCATCAATCGTTTGGCATCCATCGTCTCAAATTTGAGCGCGCCTTGTCCCAAAGTGGATCTCCCATACACCTCGACCATAAGAGCTGTTAAAGTCGAATTAAGTATTGCCCAAAGAGGTTTAGAATCACTTTCTATTAATGGGAAAACACGATGAAAACATCTGTCGCTTACAACAGAACTTGAGCTAAAAGGGCATAGAAAACGGTCATTTATAACGTATAACATGAACAGTTGCGTCTCTGCTAAACTACTTTCAGGAATCGCGTACCACCCAGGCTTTCTCCTTTTGACGGTTTCTGTTTCCGGCCAAGGAATGCCAGCGGCAACCTTTTGTCTCCTTCTAGTCCTTTGTTTTTCTCCCCATTCGACATAATTTAACGCCCGCTTAAATCCACGGTTCTTCATCTCTTCTTTCGACAGATGGCATGAAAACACTTTCGTGCCAATCTTACTCATATCAACATATAACTTAGATACTTGCCTACTACTTCTGATGATAGGTTTTAGAAATCGTTTTTCTATCTGCCATTCTTCTAATCTCGAAGGATCTAAATAGAAAAAGTCATTTACCCCCGAATAACAACCAGGTTTAACGTCAGCAGCATCCTTAAGTAGCACCATTTTGTTCCTGATCTTATCTATGATCTTAAAGAAAATATCTGGAGCCCTTAGGAATTTACCCCATTTGGATCCTTTATACACATTCTTGTCTTCATTAAACCCCTCGTTCCACAACTCGCCTTGACTCTTAGGGAATATTCTAATAGCATCATCTTCGTAATACTCGTCTGTCTCTTCGATTAATTTGATCAGATTTTCAACTGCCTTCCATCTTTGGCTTACATCTTGCGTTACAGGCACAAACTCAGTTAAGGGTTTTTTTAATTGGACAAATTTCACCAAGTTGCTGTCCCTAGCCTTTTTATGGTCACACCTTTGAAGAATAGTTATGCTGGTATTGATATCTGCATCCTCAAACCATCTTTCGATTTTTGATTCAATGATCGTATTGATTTTAAAATTCTCAAGGAAGAATTTCTGCAAGTATTTGCCATAATCTACATCAAGCCATGAGTTAGACGTTATAAGGCCAAGCCTTCCTTCTTTCTCAAGAAATCTAGCTCCGTGAAAGAAGAAGTACGTGTAGATGCTAGACATCTTAGTGACATAGAAGCCTTCCCACTCCTCCTTGACCAGTTGTTGCAGCTGTGTCCTGTAGCCTTCAGGAAAAACTAGACTTTCCATTTCTTCTTGTCGTGTGTATGGTGGGTTCATGGCAACAGCATCGCACAACGGAATTTTAACCATCAATTTCTCAAGATCTAGCCCATCCATCCTGTATTTTTCAACATACTCTTTTCTTAGAATGGGAATCCTCTTTTCTCTAATCACGTCAAAGAAGTCCTCACAAAGAACCTTCGGATAGTTTTCCTCTACAGATAAGTCACGCGACGCTAGGTTGATAGTGGTTAAGTGTGCTGGAAACTTGGCTATATCTATTCCATACAAGTCTCTCAAGAGTGCTTCATGCCTTTTTAATGGATCTAGAAACTTTTTGTATACGTAAGATCTTACCAGAAAGGTTCCTGCGCCGCAGGCTGGATCTAAGACCTTAGCATTTGGATTCCGAACACAAAAACCGACGATTAGGTCGACAACATCGCTTCTGGTAAAGTATTGTCCAAGCTTGTGCCTTTCCCTTTCGGGGATTAGCCTCTCGAAAACCCTCCCAATAACTTCGTACTCAACCTTTGAGAAGTCATACTCGCCTACCCTATCAATGAAATTCCTGAGTTGCCCTGTTAACTCGTCAGGTAGAGGTATGGTATCGAGAAAGTCCGTTGCGAATATAGTCTCATAATCTATTTGTAGAGCCTGATTGAAGAACGACTGCAGTATTTCTCTGAATTGCTCTCCGTGGACTCCTAGGGGAACTTGTATCTTTGGGAGTTGACTATTCTTTAATCTCAAAATATAGTAGAACACTATCTTGTTGATAAGAAGGTAGACATATTGTCTTGCAACTTTTTCAAAGTCTTCATCAGTCTTGGTGAAGGTCCACCCTTGCTCCCCGAACCATTTGCGTAGCCTTTTCTTAAACTCGTTACTTCTTAGCCATTCATTCTTTATCTGGTCGAAGGCTGGAATAGAGAAGGCGTCTATAGCTGACCTCAATCGATAAATGAACCTTTCGTCCGGAGGCAACGGAGGTATAGGCTTTCTTTCGTAGTATACCT
>CAYYHL010000298.1:0-2577 GCA_964471775.1 uncultured Clostridia bacterium | reverse complement strand
TTGGCAGATTCTGTGACGATGGCATGGGAGTCCTTCTCAAGCTGGATAGCGGGTGTGGTATAAAACCCCTCACTGTCTCTTAAGGCTTTCTCTGCCAACATCAAGCCTCCCCCTCCCAGGAGAAGAGCTAAGGATATGAGGAGTATGATGATGCCAAAGACCAAGAGCACAATCTTTCCTGCTTTCATGGTAGTACCTCCTTGTCTTTTTCTAGTCTACCCTTTTCTACTAACAAACTGTACTATCCCCACCAGTCCGAACACGACCAGAAACAGGGCGACGATGTATGCCACGATCGCCGGGAAAATGAAGATTATGATCCCAAACACAACTGCCAAAACGTATCCCCATATGTCGTGCATTCAGAACCACCTCCTTATCACCATCGACATGGCTCTCAGCGAAAGGAGAGCCCCATATTAGAGAACATACTGGAGAAGTACTTTTAACAGATTGTTTCTTATTAACCCGTGCTCTGCCTACAGTTTAGGCCTAATCTCAGCACGCGTCAAGCTGGGTTGGAGGGGACAGGTGATGAACAGAGACTTGGTCGGGTACTTCCTAGGCTCATTCTGAGTGAATCCGTGGTGGGGCTACGCTCGACTTGGCCAGGGTAGTGATTCGTGGTATGGAAATACTCCTACAATCAGGGTTTCAGGAGTTGGCTCCCCTGGCAGGACGATGTTCGAACCTTTCTTGAAGATGCGGAGGAGGAGATTGAGATCCCAGTGTATGAGATTCCTGTCTGATCATGACCCCTTCGGCTAGTAATTCCTTGGCTCCCCCACAAGTTCATAGCCTCTTGGTCGGTCTTTCCTGATATTAGCGCTCTTGGTTACGACCCACCTGGTCACAAGGCCATCATGCCCGTGACTTTAGCCTAGGAAGGGGCACAATTAATGGGGCAGGTAAAAACCTATTCAGAGGGAACACAGTTCATATTGAGAAACGTGGGCTGATACCAAGAATGGAGAACAGAAAAGCATAATGTGGCGTGCAAGCCGTTGACTAGGTGATCATGCCTGCTACTATAGACTCCAGAGAGCTTCATGGATGTAGACAAAACTCTTGATAAGGAGGAGTTCCATGGTGAATCTCAAAAAAGCAGTTGTCGTGATCGTCTTAGTGTTAATGGTGGGGTCGATTGGCACCCAGGGACTAGCAGCTGAAGGAGGGACCATGAAGGCAGAATATCAATCCGTTTTCAAAAGCCCCCAAGCTGAAGCCGCCTATTGGGCGGGCTATGATCGCGCCCTAGAGGCGTGGCCGGTGCCGTACGAGACAAGATACGTACCGACCGCTTACGGCGACACCCATGTCATAATAAGCGGGCCCGAGGATGGAGAGCCGCTCGTACTAATGCCCGGCTCTCTCATGGACGCCACATTGTGGAGCGTCAGCATTGCCGCTTTCTCCCGTACTTACAGGGTTTACGCCCTGGATACCATGGGTGATGTAGGGAAAAACAAAATGGTAGAAGCATTACCAGATATAGCTGGGGCCGCTGAGTGGTTAACAGACGTCCTTGATGCATTGGAAATAGAAAAGACCTACATGGCAGGTTACTCACAGGGCGGCTTTTTCACCGCTGTCTACGCCCTCCAAAAGCCGGAACGTCTCAAAAAGATTGTCCTGTTAGCCCCGGCAGCCACCCTGGCCCCCTTTGGTAAAGACTTTCTATTCGGTGCGATGTTGCCCGCCCTTGTCGCAGGACTTGCGAATGATGTATATGAAGTAAGACGTTTTGGCGCGTATGGAATAGACATGACGAGGGAGCATTTCTTTCGCCTCTCCCAAGAAGAGCTAGCAGCAGAGATCGCAAAAGATAAAGACTTGGCTGAATTGATGGTAGTCTTTGGAGAGGAATCCCTAGGAGAATTGGCGGCAAGAATTGACTCCGTTACAAAGAACTATCTAAGGAATATGTTTGCCCCAGGAAACCCTGTCGACTTTGAGAAATTCGGCCAGTTATTCCTGGCCATCAAGTATAAGGATCCGATGAGTATGAAGTTCGGGCCATACCCCCTACCAGATGAGGATCTTAAGAAGATAAAAACTCCCACCCTACTCCTTATCGGAGATCATGAGATTCTATATCTAGGTGGAGCCGATCAGGCAATCAAACGGGCTGAAGGGCTGGTGGAGAACATCCAAACCGTACTCATCCCCAACGCCAACCACATGGTCCTCTTCGAACAGACGGAGTTGGTCAACTCACATATACTCGATTTTCTCTCGGGAGATAAGTAAACCGGACAACAACCGTAGCTCGCAGTCTGAAGTTGGGAAAAAAAATAGGCTGGGGAAATACCATCCCCAGCCTATTTCGGTTGGTGCTGATTACTTCAGAATTCAAACAGTGCCGGCTGTTCAGCTACCATTTTCACAACCATTGACTCAAGGGCTCGGCCCATCTTTTGGAAGTATTCTCCTCTGCATCGGTTTTGTCCGTTCTGGACCAGCGGCAGTCTGCTCACAGCGACACAGAAAGGTGCATAGGATGTCAGACACTGCGGGCTCCCGGGCGGGGACAGAACGAAGTTAGAACTTTTTTCGAGACGACCGAGGAAGATACCG
>CAYYHL010000297.1:0-2578 GCA_964471775.1 uncultured Clostridia bacterium | reverse complement strand
TCTTCCCGTCTTCGACGGCAGGCATGTCCCGAATGTCACCTTCAGAAAAATGTGCCTCAAAACGAGCAAGAACAAAGTTCTGTCTGTCTCGCACATCAATACTTTGCTGGTGGTATCAATGGCTAGAAACTCTTGGATGGAGAGGGCGGGCATCAATGAAATTAAGCAACTATGGACATAATGGGGGGATTAAACATCATTTCTTACCATCTTCATCCCGAACGTATGAGCGAAGCTTCTCGCTATTTTTTGCTTCACCTCAGCCATTTCTGGAGGATAACCCAAAAGATTCGTCAAGGAAGTCAGCTCAGGATTCTTGATTCCACAAGGATTAATAAGCCTGAAGCGGGACATGTCAGGATTTACATTAAAGGCAAACCCATGATAGGTTATTCTGAACTGCCTTATGGCTACCCCGATGGAGGCAATCTTCTTCTCTCCTACCCATATTCCGGGATAGTCCGATCTCCTTTTCGCTTGCACTTCGAACTCTTTGAGAGCCAGAATTATTACCTGCTCTATTTTCCTCAGATATTCAGAGACATTCCGAGAATGGTCTCTTAGATTCAGGATAGGATAGCCCACCAATTGACCGGGTCCGTGATAGGTAACACCGCCACCCCGATCCGTTAAGACGACTTCTATTTCTTCTTTTCTCAATATCTCTTTAGAAGCCAAAATATTCTCATCTCCTCCGCTACGACCCAGAGTAAGAACCGGTGGGTGTTCGAGCAGGATCAAACAATCAGGCACCTTATTCCTTAACCTCAACTTCACCAGCGAATCCTGCAACCCATAAGCTTGCCTGTAGGGAATAATACCCTCGTCCAGAATCCAGCAGATTCTATCTTGACCCATAATTTTGTTCCTGGTTAGTAGCAAAACCCCGGGGGCATGTCTCGGGGTTGTTCTGCCCGGTCTGTGCCTCTCCTCGAAGCATCTTTCCCACCCCCGACCGATAGACCATTCAATACCGCTGCCCAAGGCCCATGTTCTGGCAAGCAAGAAACTCAAGCTTAACGAGAGACGAGGGAATGGCAACCATGCAGGAGTTTTTTCTTGAGACAGTGCACCTAGGAATGAATAGCTTTATCGTGCACCGTCCGAGCAGCTTCACACAGAATTTCAGAAAGGGTTGGATGGGCATGTATGGTCTGGGCAATATCTACGGTGGTCAGCCCTTGGCTTACAGCCAGCGCACCTTCATGAATAAGATCAGAAGCATGGGGACCTATAATGTGCATGCCAAGGACTCGGAAGGTCCCCTCTTCAGCAACTATCATCACTAATCCTTCCGCTTCTCCCATAATTTGAGCCTTCCCCAAGAAGGCGAAATTGAACCGGCCCACTTTTACTTTATAACCAGCTTTCTTTGCTCCTTCCCTATCCAGACCCACATAGGCTATCTCAGGAGTAGTAAAAATACAATTAGGAACGGTCTGATAATCCAGAAAAGATTTATTGCCAAGAGAGTTTTCCGCCGCGACAATCCCCTGAGCGGAAGCTACATGAGCCAGCTGCATCTTACCTGTGACATCACCAATAGCATAGACTCCCGCGACATTTGTCTCCATTTGTCTATTCACTACAATTCCATCTCTCTCTATCTTGACACCGAGCTCTTCCAGTCCGACACCCTGAGAGTTCAGCTGTCTCCCAACGCAGACTAGAACCTTCTCTGCCTTAAGGTCGTTCTCATCCTCAATGGAGATAATCATCCCATCCGGCTGAGATGCAATCTTTTCTATCTTCTTTCCCAGGAGAAGTTTTATCCCCCGCCTTTTCAAAATCATCTCAAGCTGGATGGTAACTCGTGCTTCAATATTAGGAAGAGTGCCCAGAAGTTTGGGCAGAATATCAACGATAGTTACCTGGCATCCCATCTCAGAGAAAAGACCGGCAAATTCACAGCCAATTACTCCCCCGCCCACGATGACCAGATCTCTGGGAATATCTTCAATTTCCAGAGCCTCATTTGAGGTCAGCACATTCTTGTCATCAATGGAAAATTGAGGAATCTTTGCGGGCTCTGAGCCAGTACCAACAATAACCTTAGAAGCCTGGACCTCACCGAGTCTTTTCCCATTCCGGACTATTTCTACCAGATTGGGACTCAAAAGCTTGCCCCTGCCTTCCACCAGCTCGATCCCGTTGCTCTCTAGAAGATGTCTAATTCCCTGAACCTGACGGGAAACGATTTCTTTTTTCCTCTGCATAATCTGAGGAAGGTTAAAAGACACCTCTCCGGTCCCGATCCCGAACTCACTGGATCTTCTAATCTTTCCCAGAAGCTCTGCAGAGGCAATGAGAGCTTTGGTAGGGATACATCCCCAATTCAGGCAGGTACCCCCCACCTCGTCTCTTTCCACCAAGCAGACCTTTGCTCCCATATGAGCGGCTCTAAGAGCCGCCACATAACCCCCTGGCCCAGCTCCAACAATCACAAGATCATACCTAGTCATACCTTCCCCCCACGAGCTTTTGATACTCCCTCCTCATCCCTCTTCACTCCAGGACAGCCACCGTATCCATATTTCTGGAGATCCCCACGCCAGATAGCTCTAGAGCCCTTGGAGAA
>CAYYHL010000296.1:0-2580 GCA_964471775.1 uncultured Clostridia bacterium | reverse complement strand
CTTAACAACTGGTACTATTAACGGGGCCAGGTCACTGTCCCTTCTTTTATCCGCAAAACGAAATGAGAGACAGTGCAAAGTTCGTATATCCCTCCAAAATTAACAAAAAGCGGATTTCGTATACAATTGGGTCACATGAAATCGTGGATCCAATTATCATGAATTGTCTAAATTCTTATTTAGAAAGGGGGTGGTTTTAGTGTCTGTTAGGGGTGAAGTAGAATATAACCAAATCTCTCAGGATTGGCGACATCGTGATAATCTGACATGGCAGATCCCTTCTATCATAGTAGCAATTGGAGGTGCATTAATTGCGGGAGCATTTGGACTCAAAATCGATTGCCGGTATATATGCATCGTTCGACCTATACTGCTCGGATTTGGTGCACTTTTGGCAGGTTGCTTGACTTTTGCACTAGTACAAAACCTTTGGTATCAAGTGGGCAGCGGGGAAGCCCTTATAAAAATTGTCAGCGGTAAGGGAAGTACGATCCCAAAGGACAAACTAAGAAGGACTCTTAACCCTAAAGATTCTAATATTTCCAGGTGGGGTTTTGTTGAACGACTTTTTGTCAGATTAACAGGTTCCGCTGTGTTACTTGTCTTGTGCATGATTACTACATCTGTCTTGGTTGCATTGTTTGTTTGGAGCATTATTGCGTAGAAGCAAGTACAGGCGTTTCATATGATGGAAATGTGGCATGTTTGACGTTTGTGTGATAGGACACATAACGAAGGACATAGTAAGGATTGAGAACCGGAAAGAAGAGATGCCAGGTGGCGTAGCATACTATTTTTCAATGGGATTGAAGAATCTTGGTACAAACGTTTCTTTAGTAACAAAAGTTGCAGAGAGAGATAAAGATTTGTTGGACGATTTAATCAAGAACAATGTTAGTATTTTTTATGAAGCTAGCCAAGAAACCACAATTTTTGAGAACATTTATCCAAAAGGTTTGGATCTTAGAGTACAGAATGTAGAGTGTGTTGCAGAACCATTTAGCGCCCAGGATATACCAGATGTCTCTGCACAAATTTTTCATGTCGGCCCTCTTACGAAAGAAGATATTCCTTTAGAAATTCTGAAGCTCCTCTCAAAAAGGAAAGCAAAAATATCGTTAGATATACAAGGGTTCTTGAGAAAGATTGAAAAGGGTCAGGTAAAGAGCATCGGCTGGGAAGAAAGGGATGAAGGACTTGCTTATGTCGACATACTAAAGACAGATGAGGCAGAGGCAAAGACTCTATCCGGGAAAGATAACATAAGAAAAGCAGCGGTAAAGCTGTCCACATATGGTATCGATGAAATCATTATAACACTTGGAAATAAAGGCTCTTTGATTTATTCGAAAGGGAAATTCTATCGCATTCCAGCGTTTCCTCCAAGAAAGATAGCAGATGTTACTGGGTGCGGTGATACTTATATGGCTGGATATATTCATAAAAGGCTAGAATCTCCTGATATCGACAAATCGGGAAGATTCGGAGCTGCTACGGCGTCGTTAAAGCTTGAGGAATCAGGCCCTTTTGAAGGCACCCAACAAGATGTTCACAACTTTTTGGAACTCCAATCTATCAAGAAAGTACGGAATTGAGGAGTATCACTGAGTCTAAGTGATCCTTTGTTCAGGCTCGATCTTGGTCCGGTCCGGAGCCAACATGTTTGTCTCAATGAGCAGATTTGCTATTCTTTCATGGGACAATGTTTCAATACCCAAGAATCGAGAAGTCACGGGATTCGTAGTCACATGTCTTTGGGTCCAATCTTAATATTCGACAAGTCTACGTTGCAGAGTCTCAGTATTGACGAAAGCTGTTGGCTAGACAATTTCTTTCGATGTAACATAACCCCTTTGTTTTTTGTAGAAACCCTTGCGGATCTGGAAAAAGAGGTTACGCGGGGTCGGCCTCCTGAAGAGATTGTTCGCAACATTGCCTCGAAAACGCCTACGGCCGGATCGCTTCCCAATATACATCATCTAACCCTGTGTATCAGGAACCTATTGGGCGAAGAAATCGAGATGCGAGGGGTTCCAATAATCACTGGTGGCATTCCGTCATTGACCGGTGATAAGAAGGGCTTGGTCTTTGAACCATCTCCAGAGTTTGCAGCTCTGGAACGCTGGCAGCGCGGCAAGTTTCTCGAAGTTGAGTGCCTATTTGCGGACCCGAGCAGGACTCGAACCGCTAGCAGTCTATGCGACGGATGGGAAGGCGAGCTCAGGAACTTGTGATTGTTTCTGTCCAGACTGCCTCGTAGCTCCTCAGATCCTCATCAGAGAAAAGCACAAAGCGCACCTCTTCAAAATCATGCTCCATAAGGAAATCCCGCACAGTGGAAAGAGCTACACGACAAGCAGCCTGGATGGGATATCCGTAGGCGCCCGTGCTGATGGAGGGAAACGACAGGGACCGAACACCGTTTTCTTTGGCCAGGGTGAGAGAATTCCGGTAGGCATTTGCTAGAAGCTTTTCTTCACCCTGATTTCCCCCTCGCCATATCGGACCAACCGTATGGATGACGTACCTGGCTTTGAGCAGCCCTCCCGTAGTGACCACTGCCTCACCGGTAGGACATCC
>CAYYHL010000295.1:0-2582 GCA_964471775.1 uncultured Clostridia bacterium | reverse complement strand
TTAGATATTACGGAGAAGGTCAAAAAGGGCCTGAAGATATTAGGAGCCGATGAAGACTCCACACTTCCGTATCTGTTGGAACTCTTAGCGGCCCCAGACAGTGGTATCGACAAGATCCCCATGAGCCCTGAGCAGAGGAAAGATCGAATCAATGAAGCATTAAAACGAACGGCCCTTAAGGGCTCGGAGATCCGACCCCTGATCATGGCCTTTGAGGACCTCCACTGGATTGACAAAAGCTCCGAAGAGTCTTTGAAGTATTGGTTGGATAGCATATCAGGGGCGAGGGTTTTATTGCTATTCACCTACCGCCCTGATTTTGTGCACACCTGGGGTGGAAGGTCCTATCACAGCCAGGTTAACTTAAACCGGCTTTCCAACCGGGAAAGCCTCATGATGGTATCTCATCTTCTGGACACGGAGGAGCTTGATAAGGACCTTGAGGAGCTGATCCTGGAGAAGACGGAAGGAGTCCCCTTTTTCATCGAGGAGTTTATAAAGTCCCTTACAGATCTAAAGATTATTGCGAAAAAGGATAAGAAATGTCATCTGGCAAAAGATACCCAGGAGGTGATGATTCCGGCAACGATCCAGGATGTTATCATGGCTAGGGTTGACTCGCTGCCTGAGGGTGCGAAAGAAGTGCTTCGGACAGGGTCCGTCATCGAGAGGGAGTTCAGCCACGAGTTGATGAAACGTGTAATGGGCCTCCCAGAACAAGAATTACTCTCCCATCTGTCCGTTTTAAAGGATTCGGAGCTTATCTACGAGAGGGGAATATACCCTCAATCGACCTGTATCTTCAAACATGCCCTGACCCGTCAGGTAGTCTATGATTCGATACTGGCCAGGGGGAAGAAGAGGCTTCACGAGGAAGTCGGCAACGCCATTGAGGAAATCTATAAGGACAACTTGGATGAGCATTATGCGGTTTTGGCTGAGCAATACACGAGGAGTGGGAACTATGTGAAGGGAGTTGATTACTCCATAAGGGCAGGGGATAGAGCAGCCGGGGTCTTCGCCTGGCATGCGGCTCGAAATCACTATGAGACTGCCCTGAGAACCATTAAAGAGAAAGACCCGGAGCAAAAGGCCGAGGTATTGAAGAAGCTGGCCGCCGTCACTGCGCCCGATCTGGACGCCGATGCTAGCATTAGCTACGCCCAATCAGCCCTGGAGCTCTATGAGAAGCTCGGCGATAAGCGGAACGAGCTGGACATAATTATGCATATACAAATGCTATATTCGGGTGGGTATTGGGATGGGTCCAGGGAGGACAAGGCCCTGGACTACCTGGAAAAGGCGGTGGCTATTGTAGAGGGAGAACCTGATAGCCAGGAGAAAGGGGCCATCTATCAGCGTACGGCACACCTGTACCTGCACCGAGGACAGCCTGCTACCACCCTTGCTTGGGCCCAGAGGGCGGTGGACCTTTCCGCTAGACTGGGCGTTCCCCTGGGTACCTCCCTGGGCACCGCTTTGACCTATACCGGTCGCATTGACGATGGGATAGCCTATAACGAGAAAAACTGGGACCCCGTCCTCAGGGCGGGAAACCCAATCATTATCGGGATACTGGGCCATGAGCTTTCTCTCACCTGGGCCCTGGTGCGGGACGTCCCAAAAGGGAGGGAATGGGGGGAGCGAATTCTTCCCGAGGTGACAAAGGCCGGACCGAGGTTTGAGGGTTATCTAAGGCGCCCACTGGCATTGCTATATGCGCTATCTGGAGAAGTTTCAAAGGCGGAGGAGACCTGCCAGGCAGTAAAGAGAATAGAGAGCAAAACGCTTATAAGCTGCTTTTTCGAAGACACTGCCGGTATCGGGTTTCACTATCTGAGACAAGGCCAATGGGACAGGGCCAGAGAGTATCTGGAATGGGCCATACCGATCCATCAGGAGAGAAACAATGTGGCCGCCATAGGCGCTTGCTCTTTTACCCTGGGCAGCCTCAACCTCGAGCAAGAGAACTATCCCGAAGCCGAAAAACTTCTCCTGAGGAGCCTGGAGATCTGTCGGAAGGGGGGCAACGTCATCTTCGAGCTCTGGGTCCTTCCTGTGGTTTGTGAGCTCTTCTTAAAGATGGATCAGCCTGAGAAAGCAGCGGAATATGTGGAAAGGGGCTTTGAGCTTCTGAAGCCCGAACAGAACTGGCATGGCCTCCCCGCCCCCATGTATCTGGCCAAGGCGATGCTGGCGACAGAGCAGCAAGACTGGAAGACGGCAACCGAGTTCTTCGAAAAGACTATTCATCTCAACAGGCAATACGAACTTCCCTGGGATGAAGCCAAGACCCATTACGAGTGGGGCATGATGTACTTGGCAAGAGACCAGGCAGGAGATCGGGAAACCGCCCGCCATAAGCTTGAATGTGCCCTTGAGATCTTCCAGAGGATAGGGGCCAAGAAAGACATTGAGAAAGTGCTGGCCAAGAAAGAGCTGCTAGTGACATAGCGGTAATATCTTTTATCTTAACAGAGAACATTAACCAATAGATTTTCAAATCCGTTTAGACCATGACCTACAGATTTCAAGATGATATCGATCATCGGGGAGCGAGCCAAAATTGTCGATATGCGAAA
>CAYYHL010000294.1:0-2588 GCA_964471775.1 uncultured Clostridia bacterium | reverse complement strand
TAACCTTCAGGCAATAACCAAGAACACCAGTCCCTTGCTTGATTATGTGAGATTCGTAAATTCAGATACTCTTTTGGGAGATGATTTTTTTGACGTGACCGCCAGCAGCAGTACATCCCTAATTCAAGGAGATGCCCCTTTCTCTGTTCTGGGAAATGTAAACTGGGCCAGCGGCAGCAGCAATGACCTGAGATTGAGCGGGAATAATAAAACCATAATCTATGGCAACATAAGTAACGAAGGAGTAAACAGCCTTCAAATTAACGGAAGCAACGCAAACAGCGGCTACTCCTACTTCTTTGACCCTGATGACGCTTCCTATGATGACCCGATGCTCTTTGACACCGCTGAGGGCTACTACTTTTCTTCAGCTCACCTGCCCTCCTGCTATGATTACTCTGAGCCTGGCTCAAGCCCCGCCTACTACTATGGGAGGCCTCAAAGCGTCTCCTGGCCCGAGATAAAGGAAACTCGATACCAGAATCTTGCCTCCGGAGCTAACTGCTGCATCAATAATCCCGGCGAGAAGAATTGGGAAACCGAGTGGTCCGGCCATGATAACGATAATGATCCATCCTATGACAATGATACCGACGATGAATGGTTCAAGGATGGAGAGCCCAGCGCTACTACCACCAGTTATCATTACTATCCCCACGCCCCCCGTTTAATCTTCAACAACATCGACACCGATGCAAGTGGTTCCGAAGACCTAAGTGAATACTTGTCAGATGAAACTCTTAATACTATTGACTATTCGGATATTACCAATGGGGTTATGTATGCTGAAGGTGATGTTTCGGTCTCAGGAATCATTCCCAGCGGAAGGAACCTTACCATCGTATCCGGAGGCAACATCTTTATTAACAGCAACCTATTGAAAGAATCCAATACTGCATCTTTGGCCCTCCTAACCAAGCAGGATATTGTTCTCAATCCCACATTGAGATACGGAACCGCCTTCGTGAATGGGCCTTCAAACCTACCATGGTACAATCCTGACTACTGTTTGGGCAATCCAAATTCCGAATACACCTCTCTCGAGAGTGGACCCATTTCTTTCGCACCGGACGAGACGAAGATCTACACTCTGGATATCGATTTAGGTAGAGTCGTCACCGGGGGAAGAGTTGTATTGTGGGACTACACGGATGCAGACCATGCCCAACTGGAGACCAAACTCGAAGTTTGGGTAACTAGAGACGCCTCTCCTCCCACTGATTCTAGTAATTGGGACGAAAACGTGTTACCACTTCAGGATGTCCCCACCGGAGATTCTTACCATATAGACTTTATCCCCCGCACCTTCCGCTGGATAAGGCTCAACTTGCAGGCCCACAACACGCATGGAACGCAACCTCAAGAGTTCAACCTCTCCGGAGAGCGCTTCGACGCCATAGAAATCCCTGTCTATGGAATAGACGCGGCTTTATGCGCCGAGGAAGGAAGTTTAAGAGTGATAACCGGAGGCGGAGTAAACCAGAATGATACTATCTTACCAAACAATGATGCTTATAAACCTCTAGACGCCGGTGGGCTCAAGCCACCGAGCAACAGTAGCACTTCCCCTCAAAGGCTCTTTTTCTGGGGTACCCTAGCTGAGGAGGAGTGGACTGGGATCCTTTCAGGATGGAATTATCTTGCTTACGTCTATGATTCTAATTTGTCCTATTATCCTCCACCGTCGCTTCCTCCTTCGGTAAATCTTGTCTCTTTAAAGAGAAAGTAGGCAAATGTATAGAGAGTGCTGGGAACAGGAAAAGGGTAAAAGTTCTTTCCCCGTTCGGATAAAAAATCACAAAGGCTTCACTCTGATAGAGGTTTTGATAATAGTGGGGATAATTATTATTTTGACCGGGATGGCTCTGGTATACCTTAGAAATGCCTCAAACAAAGCTAAAATGAGCAAGGCTGAGGTTGAGATTGAAATGATGGGTAGAGCCATTGAACAAATAGAAGAAGACACCGGGAATTATCTAGAAAGCCTGGACCAACTGGACGATCCAACTTCTCCCGATGAGTCGTTTTCTCCCTGGTGGGGACCCTATGTTTCTTCTTTACCGGTAGATATTGAGGATCCCTGGGGTACAAGCTATGCTTACTTTTTCTGGGTGATGGGGGAAGATGGGAAGAAAGAATTCCGGCTGGGCAACTATCCCCCCGGTCCCCCAGGCTGGGAGAAAGGTGAGAAAAAGGGCTGGGGAGATGAACCGCTACCTCCAGGTTTATGGAAAAAACTGGGAGCCGAAGATGATTTACCCGAGAAAGGTTTTCTTCTCCTCAGTGCCGGTGCTGACGGAGAAGAGGGAACCGAAGACGATATAGAGTACGGAACTTATTAACCATTAGAAAGAGTAAGAAGATGTATTAGGATCAATGAGAGCAAGGTTTCCAAATCCTGGATGGAAAAGGTAAACCCCGTTAGAAAGTTTGGAAGGAGCTTTGAACCCTTCCTAAACTATTAATTTTTTCACCTCCGCCCTTACGGACGGAGTCTTCTTTCTAACGGGGTAAACTCAATAGTTGGCACCAAAACTAGAGCTTCTTATCAAAGGTCTTATGAAATTTAAGAAATCGCTACTCAATAT
>CAYYHL010000293.1:0-2593 GCA_964471775.1 uncultured Clostridia bacterium | reverse complement strand
GGCGATTAAAATAGGGGCAAAGGCAGTATGGATGCAGCAAGGAGTGATAAGCGAGGCGGCAGCTCGTGCTAAGGGAGCAGGACTTCTGTTGGTTATGGGTAGGTGTATGCTCAAGGAGCACCAGAAATTAGGTGAGGTGGGGATAATGGAAGGGGTACGAAGATAAGGATATATTAATGCTAACCAAAAATGATCTCATCAGATATAGTCGCCAGATTTTGTACACAGGTCTTGGAGAAGAGGGGCAGAAAAAACTCAAGAAATCTCACGTAGTGGTGGCTGGACTTGGTGGATTAGGAACTCCCGCCTGCATATATCTAGTCTCTGCTGGCATAGGTCATATTACCCTAGTAGACTCTGACCGTGTTGAACTCTCTGACTTAAACCGGCAGATTCTTTATTGCGAGGAAGACATTGGAGAGAAAAAGCCTTTTTCAGCAGCACAGAAGCTGGCTAAGTTAAACTCTTCAGTGGACATTACTGCTCTTTTTAGGAGGATTACCGAGGATAATGTAAAAGACATCGTCAAAGGCTCACACGTGGTAATAGATGCGCTGGATAATCTAGAGACCAGATTTATGTTAAACAAAGCATGCGTTGTCGAAGGAATACCCCTTATCCATGGAGGTGTTTACGGGCTCTTTGGTGAGATTACTACCATAATCCCTTGGGAAACCCCCTGTCTTGCCTGTATTCTACCTGAAGTTCGACGTAGACGAGACCCATTCCCTGTTTTTGGCGTAACTCCAGCTTTAGTAGCTATCCTACAAGTCACGGAAACAATCAAACTCCTTGCTGGGTTTGGCTATTTGCTTACAGGAAGGATGTTATATATCAACGGGGATACAATGGATTTTACTTTCAACAACTTGGTTAAAAACCCAAACTGTAAAGTCTGCGGGAAGGAAATGCAAAGATGAGCACCACGATAAGGCTTAATCTGATCCTACAAAAGCTTGCTGATGGACAGAGGTGGTTGAAGTGACAGGTCATAGTACCGGTGAATGCCTTAAGAACTTAGAAAGCCGCTTCCCTAGTATTAAGCGGGACATCCGTGATAAGCGAGGGCGGCTATTTTCTTATTATGTCATTTTTGTTAACTCAAAGTGCGTTTACCCTAAGCACCTGACTACACCCGTAAAAGACGGAGACAAGATCGAGATTGGAATTGTTGTCGTCGGAGGATAAGAGCAAAGGCACAAAAGTAGCGGCATGGCTAGAATAATCGCTGTCTGTAAAAGTGAGAAGAAGGGAACCAGGAAGGAAGATATAACCAAAGGGTTTCTTAGAGAAGACTATGGCCTCCTGGGTGACGCCCATGCCGGCTGCTCCACCCATCGCCAGGTAAGTCTGCTAGCAATTGAAAGCATCGAGAAGATGGGCAATCTTGGCTTAAATGTACACCCCGGAGATTTTGCTGAGAATCTAACCATTGAAGGTTTGGAGCTTGTTTCTTTAGCCGCAGGCACAAGAATATCCATCGGAGAGGATGTTCTTCTTGAGATTACTCAGATCGGCAAGGAGTGCCATAGCGGGTGCGCTATCTATCAGCAGATAGGCAAATGCATCATGCCCAAGGAAGGGGTGTTTGTCAAAGTAATTCGTGGCGGGTTTGTCAGGACTGGAGACCGCATAAGCGTCTGTAGGATGGGTGATGACTCAGGAAAGCACAAGAAGGATTAGAAAAGATGGAGAATAAGATAGAAAGGTTTCCTATATTGCGGCTTACTGAAAAAGGTAGAAGCAGCATTGAGGATGTAGTTGCCAGAGAATTTCCCCTTACTATCATCTTGAATAACCAAGAGTTGGTAACTTTACTCTGCTCCCCTACGGATTTAAAGTATTTGGCTACTGGCTTTCTTCTCTCCGAAGGGTTACTCAAAAGTAAGGATGAGATCAAGAAGATAATAGTTGATGATCGGAGAGGTGTGGTGTGGGTGGAAACTGAAAGGGATAGAGAGCTTGACAGAGATGTTTTATTCAAGAGGCTTATAACTTCAGGTTGTGGAAGAGGAGCTTCTTTTTATGGCGCTGCTGATGCCCAAAGCCAGACGAAGGTAGAATCTCGAATTGAAATATCAACTCCTGAGGTCTTCACCCTAGTAAGTGGGTTTCAGCATCGCTCCCAGGTTTATAAAGCAACAGGTGGTGTTCACACTGCTGCTCTGTGTGATACAAAGCATATTCTGGTCTTCAGCGAGGATATAGGAAGGCATAACGCCGTAGACAAAGTCCTTGGTGAGTGCATCTTAATTGATATATCAACAGATGACCGTGTAATAATCACTAGTGGAAGGATCCCCTCAGAGATATTGCTTAAGGTAGCTAAAAGAAACATTCCCATGATTATCTCCAAGTCCGCCCCTACTAACCTAGGGGTGAGCTTAGCCGATGATTTGGGCATAACTCTCATTGGCTTTGTCAGAGGAAAGAGAATGAATGTTTACACTCATGAATGGAGGATAAAGACCAACGGAAAATAGAGATGCCAAACTAATAGAGAAGATCCTAAGCCTCAAGAGAGAAAGGAATGCCGTTATCTTGGCCCATAACTATCAACTGGGCGAGGTTCAGGATATAGCCAGATCGGAAG
>CAYYHL010000292.1:0-2605 GCA_964471775.1 uncultured Clostridia bacterium | reverse complement strand
GCCTTTGGTATTGCCGGGCACTCAATACTAGCGTGGGTACGCGGCCCGTTGTTCATATAGAAGACCAAGGCAACACGGAGTAAACCCTTATGCCACTGCAACCGGCAGACGCTCCGGTGAACTCATCTGGGAGTTCTTTACACATTGACTTCCAGAGAGAGCCCATCTTTAGAGGATGGGCTCTCTCACCGTGCCTACGGAATCCCGTTATCACCAGAATAGGTTCCCCCCCGCTAGAATGTGAGTCCAAGTTGATTCCAGTGCTCCGCAGCCTCATCAAGGGCCTCTCGAGTAGATGTCATCTCCAGGTAGACTTTCTGCGCTGCTATAAGGAAATATCTCATGCATTCAGAGAACTTAGGAATCTGCCACGGAGAGAACGAACGATGATTCAAAACTCCCACGATGAAGGGTTTCCAATGAGGCATGTTCTGAAAAGTGGCGTCTGACAAGACATCACGGCGGTCAGGCATTGCGCAAGGTACACCTGCCCACATCAGAGTCTTCTTGCTCCCCATGTACCTGAGAAACTTCCAGGCCGCCTCCTTGTTTTTGGATGTGCTGACCATCCCTATGCCACCACCTGTGCTGGTAAGTCCAGGTTCTGTCACTCCTTTAAAGAACTCTATTGTCTCATACGGTAGATCAGGATTTTGTTTATGAATCACTGGCATCCCGAAGTTTGCATCCAGCATGAAGACGTCTTGCTCATTAGCAAATCTTTGCCTGACCATTCTCTGTTTTACAGAGAGTACCCCTGGAGATACTATCTGGTGTACTCTATCCAGATCTAGCAGGAATTCTAGAGCTTCTGCTCCCTCTGGAGAATTGAAGGCGGCCCTGCCCTCCTTTACCATGTATCCTCCTTTTGATCCCAGAAGTGGCCAGTATTCCTTGAACAAGATGTGGCCCGTCGCCCCCTTGTGAAGGGGAACAGTCATGCCCCATATACCTACTTCAGGGTCCATCGCTTTCTTAGCGTACTGGATGAACTCTTCCCAGTTCGTAGGTGCCCCGAGCCCAGCCTCTCCTAGTAGACGCGTATTATAGTAGATGTTTTGAGAACCGATTTCCTGTCCCATCATGTAAAGTTTTCCTTTGACTGTTACGTCCGGTCTCAGGATCGATTGTTCCAGTAGATCGCAATCAGGATCTTTCTCTATGAAAGGATCTAGCGGCTCGAGAATTCCAAGACGCACGAACTCGCCGTACTGGTCCGGTCCTGCATAGGTTACATCTGCAGCTTTTCCACCTTGGAATTGAACAGCGACTTTCTTATACAGCTCGTTGTACGGACAATGGTCAAACTCAACTTGAATCCCTGGGTTTTGCTCCTCAAACTCTGATTTCCACCGATCAGTCACCCACATTCCGCTCTCTACGCCACGGAAGTGCGTCACTGTCAACGTGGTCTTTTCTTGAGCATAGGCCAAGTTGACCAAAATCACCAACAAGGCACAGAGACCCAGTACTACGCTAATCTTTGCTTTTCTCTTCATTAGTCGTGTGGAAACCATTTGTACCTCCTAAAGTATAGTCAGATTGCCTAATGGAGTCTGTCTGTGTAACGTAGTGATTTTCACCTCCTTTTTTTGCTTTTTGACCCCCTCTAGCTGCTCTCAAAACTATTATCGTGCACCAAATGAATTTGAGGGACTAATCTTGGAAAAACAACAATTGAATGTACCCTGTCAGATTCCTCTAAGCTAGTCTGTCCAACTACAGAGGTGCACCCCAGTTGACGCTACCGCCTTGCTTGAGATAATAATCAATGAATCGAAAACAACAGCCTCTCAAAACATAGGAAGTCGTCTTACTCTCCAGTTTTTGTGTATTTTCTCATAGATAAACCCACCCCTCTTGTGATAGATCGTCCGGGCCCTTCTTATTACCGATAACATAGCGAGCAAGTTTGCGCAGGTTTGCTCCCAGGTTTCCTACTACTTCGGTGGACTTCATCCTTCTTGCCACTTTTTCCAGCACAAAAAGGTTGAAAACGCGAGTCCAGATGTAGAGAAACTATGCCTACCTTGACTAATTCCAATTCTGAGTGCTGTGTTTCCTTTTCCCTGGGTCTTGGGATAGTCCACCTCTTCTTTTTCTTTGGTTAACTGACCGCATAGTAATCCGGCCGCTGTTTCTTCTCGAATCCCCAGATGTGGCTATCTATAATGTCTGTCCTATCTTCGGATCCGCTAGATGCATAAAGCCTCCTCTTCCCTTGCAATACTCAGGTCTTGCTTCCCAAAAGTCCAGCAATTACCCTGTAAAGATCCTCTCACTTGGCAATGCATTATCCATGACCTCTGTGAGTACTAATGACTCAATCGGCTAATTCTAGTACTGAGTAGACTACAACGCCAACGGCCTCTTTTCCGACATATAGCTGAAGGGTCCCTCTAAATTAAATCACCGCAGCATAATGTCTCCACGATTTCCACAGAAAATTTTCTTGTATATATCCTTACGAGCATGGGAGTCAAAGAACCCTAGAAGATCTTCCGCTTTCTTCCTTCGTCATCCACTGCCCCCTATGTGAGGTGCGGCCTGCTTCTAGGCGAGGTATCTGACTTTGTTCTCGCATTCTCTTGCGATCCTGAGAATA
>CAYYHL010000291.1:0-2613 GCA_964471775.1 uncultured Clostridia bacterium | reverse complement strand
AGGAGGGCTAGCATTCATAAGGCCTCCTCTTTCAACTGGTAAAATCGTCGCGTAAGCGAAAAGAAGGGGGTCCGTTCTTAAGGAAGAAGAGGTTGCGCGTTGAATTGTGAATTTTGTCGTTGGTTGAACTAATAGCATAACACGTACCGTATTTCTAATCGCTTTCTGGAGAAAGAATTGTGGAGAAAACATAAGAAAGCCATGGCATTGATGGACCCTCAGAAATTCTCGACTGCGAGGCAAGGGTGGGACTGTTACAATCTATGGCCATGAAACTTTGCTTCTGGCACAGCCTATTGACATATAAAGGGATTGGGAACCTAAAGATAGTTCAGTTCTTTAGCAAACCAGAGAGGTCCAAGGTAGGCTGTCAGGGTGCTGCTTGACGGCCGTGAAATGGGATTTTTCAAATGTGGACGTGACAGGTATCAACTAATCGTTGGGAGTACCCGTCATGACGCAGGCTACCAGATTTACGGGAGATGAAACAGAGGTCGATTAAGCTAAGAATGGCCGCGTTTAACATGGAGAACCTTGACGACAAGCTTGGGAAGAGGCCGACACTACCGGAGCGCATTGCCGTGATGCGACCCCAACCTATCAGGTTCAATGCTGATATTCTGTGCCTTTAGGAGGTCAATGGCAGGAGGAGCCGACAAAGCTCGTCGTCTGCTAGCGCTAGAGTGGCTCCTGGATGGTACGCCATATGGGGGATACCAAAAGGTCTCCACAATGAGCAAGGAAGGTGATTAAGTCTACGACAAGCGTAACTCGTCATCCTCAGGTGTTTTTGAGAGGCCATCCGAAGTGCCGTCGAGAATACAGGTAATAGCAGGCTGGCCAAACGCGTCATGGTGCGCTGCGAGCAATGCTGCAGGTTCTTATAGGACATTGGCAAACTTGGTAACCCGTGAAACGCCGAGTTGTGAATGAAGCATAAATGTGGAGTCTCCCGGGATGCCGCCAAGCCCGAAAGGGGGTGATAGAGGGTGCATTGTAAGGTCATATTTCAAAAATGCTATTGGTGAGTATTACAACACAAGCCAATACCTAAAAAGAGGAGGTAAAAACCATGGAACAGATTAATGAGCAATTAGGAATGGGCTGGATACCTGATCTCCCTGATTATAGGGATTATTCACCGGAGCACAAAGAGATCAAACCTATCATTCAGGAATTGGGACTGGCGAAGCCAGATACGTTAAGTCTACCGCCTTCTGAAGACCTTAGGCAATGGTGTTCCCCGATTCAGAATCAGGGTTCACTGGGATCGTGTACAGCCCAGGCTGGAGTGGGATTGATAGAATATTACGAAAAGAAAGCCTTTGACACTCACATCGATGCATCCAAACTTTTCCTTTATAAAGTAACGCGGAAGCTCCTGGGTTGGGCATGGGACTATGGGGCCTATATGAGAACCACCATGGGAGCTATGGTGCTTTTTGGGGTCCCTCCTGAAAAATACTGGCCCTATACTACCAGAAAGCATCCTGGCCCTACCGGAGAGGGAACCTTCGATGATGAGCCACCAGCTTTTCTGTACGCCTTTGCCCAAAACTATCAGGCTATACGATACTTCAGGCTAGATCCCCCTGGGACCTCACCAGAAACACTTCTTCAATGGGTTAAATCCTATCTGACGGGTAAGCTACCTTCATTCTTCGGATTTACAGTTTACGATTCAATAAGTCAGGCAGCAAGCACAGGGAAAATTCCATTTCCATGCCCAGGAGAGAGGATACGTGGAGGTCATGGTGTCGTAGCCGTTGGATACGATGATAAAATGAAAATCAAGAATACAACATGTGGACTGGAAACAACGGGAGCTCTTCTGATCAGAAACTCTTGGGGTACCGGCTGGGGTGACGCAGGCTACGGTTGGTTGCCCTATGATTATGTTCTAAAGGGATTGGCAAAAGACTGGTGGATACTTTTTAAGAACGAATATGTCGACACCAAACAGTTTGGAATTTAGTCTATTGAAAGGTTCGAGGCCGATGGAGAATGAAAAGGGGCAGGCTACTTTTAATAGCCACAATAAATAGATACAGTAGCTATTAAGAAATAAAGGGAGCAAGTCCTTTTTGAAAGGAAGGTGAACCGACCATTTACTTGAGGCCATAGACTGATGGTTTTTGCATGCACAGGTCAGGAGTCTGGAGAAGACTCTCTCTGAAGAAGTTCTTTTGTTGTAATGTTCTTTGAATATCTGCGAGCCGTAATCGATCCCTTTTCTGACGTCTTTATCGCCTCCTAGATAGGCTTGATACCGAGGGAACTGCGGAAGTTGTTGACTATGTTGAATAAGTCTGATGGGACGGGATACAGGATGATTCGGAGGAGAGACTATGTCGTAGGCTTGATGCGCTGGAATCAGAGATGTAGGAAAGCGAAGCATTGTTGAGACGAGCAGATCGGGAAAATCTCGTCTCTCGAATGGGATAGAGCGGATGCATTGGAGCATCGATTAGGCGTCCCCAGGGTACTGGTATTAGCGACTGCGGAAGAAAATGTTTGCTCAACGCAGATGAGGGTCTCCAGAATAACGCCAGTGGAGGAAGGAGGTGAACCGCTCGGGAAAATTAAGGTGGACCAAAGACACGGATCGAGTCA
>CAYYHL010000290.1:0-2622 GCA_964471775.1 uncultured Clostridia bacterium | reverse complement strand
TACAGGTAGTACCCTCCCTCTCCTTTGATGGGAGCCTCATCAATGATGTCCAGCTCCTCTGGTCCAAACACTCTTCCCAGGCGCATGATGCTTGCCAGCCTCTTGTTTTCGTACAAAAAGTCAGCTTCAGAAAGATGGCCGAAGGCCTCATGGGCAAAGATTCCAGCTAATTTGGGATCCACTATGATGGTACATTTGCCTCCCGGGAATGGCTCAGCATTCAGAAGAGACAGGGCCCTCCGGCTTACCTCTTCAGCCTCTTTTTCTCTGTCTTCTATGAGTTCGTATCCTCCCGTTCCTCCGATTCCCTCGTGCGCAGTCTGAATATTGCCGTCTTTGCGGGCAATGGCTGTCATCCCCAGTACCACATCTACCTTTTCTTGCTGGATATATGCTCCCTCTGAGTTGACAAAGTATTTCGTGGTGTGAACATCAGCGTACTTCAGATCCGAGGTCTGTATGTACTGAGGAGAAAGAAGAATCTGATTATAGCGACTCATGAGAAAGTGCTTCTCCTCCAGGCTGATCCGGCGAGGATCTTTTCGAAGATCAAGGGACACAATCTCATCATGAGGAGGCACCGGGGCCAATTTGATCCTGCCTTTCTTTAACAGATGTGCCTGCCTTATGGCCAGTTCTAAGTTCTTCTCCAGGTTTTCCAGGTCGTTGAAGGAGACAAAACTCCATCCACCTTTGATTTTTGCCCTGATTCCCCCTCCTTTCTTTTCCCACTCACCTATTCGCTCCAGCTCCTTACCCACATAGTGAATTTGAGTGGCCTGGATCTCTTCATAACGGATTTCCGCATAATCGGCTTTAACCTTATTTAGACAGGAGGTAAGATGAGCTTTCATTCAAGAAACTCTCTGCATAATCTCATCAGCGATATCAAAGTTGGCATACACCTTCTGCACTTCTTCAGATTCCTCCAGAGCATCCATCAAGTGCAGCATCCGCAAAGCATTCTTTTCTTCCAGAGGAACTGTAGTCTGAGGTACCATGGTGAGTTCAAGGAGCTCAGGTGCATATCCTTCTTTTTGTATGGTCTCTTTGATTTGGGCTATTCCTTCCGGAGGGAAAACGACTTCCAGAGCATCAGTCTCTTCTTTTATGTCCTCTGCCCCCGCCTCAACAGCCAGTTCGATGATCCTATCCTCATTGACTTTTTCCTTATCCAAAACCAGGGAACCTTTACGCTCGAAAAGCCAGCTCACACACCCTACTTCTCCCAGATGACCTCCATGTTGACCAAGAATGTGTCTTATCTCGGATATTGCTCTTTTTTTGTTGTCGGTAACACCCTCGATGAGGAGAGCCACCCCCCCAGGACCGTACCCTTCGCAGGTAAAACTCTCATAGCTTACTCCTGGAAGTTCTCCTGTGCCCCGCTGAATGGCTTTTTGGATGTTGTCCTTGGGTATACCTACCTCCTGAGCCATCTCAATTGTAAGCCGCAGAGTAGGATTTAGGTCCGGATCGCCCCCTCCCCTGGCTTCGACGGTGAGCCTACGGCATATCTTACTAAATAACTTTCCCTTCTGAGCATCCTTCTTGGCCTTTTTATGTTTTATACTGCTCCATTTCGAATGGCCAGACATTTTGCCTCACCCCCTTTTCCTGAGAACAATATACCAGAGAGGCTGGGTGCGTCAACAGTGAAATTGCATGGTTTGACAGCTCCGGGAGCCGGACTTTCGCGCAGATCAGATATTCTCTTCCTGAGGGTTATGATTTCAGAAGGCAGACGGACCAAGGCGAGCAAAAGATCTGAAAAAGGTAAAATCAGCTACGGCATCGGTATTCATCCCGGGGGTATGGGTTCTCAACGATTTTACTCACCGCTCCTGGAGCGATTCTGGTTGACACTGGTTGCGCAATATGTTAACCTTCTTTCAAATGAACCGTATTCATATCGGCACCTTCAGCGGCCTGAAAGCAGGGCACAGGCTTCTTCTGTTTGCCTCAAGTTATCTTTTCGCTTTGCTGGTAGGTCTCCCCCTTATGCTTCACACTCCTATAGGGTACGCTTCGTACACCCTCCTGCTCATCCCTCTCATTGTCGGATCGCTATCCTTTGGAGCAAAAGCGGGCCTCATCAATGGCATAGGTGTGGGTCTGGTATACCTTGCCTTTTTGTCTTTTTCTGTTGCCAAACTGAATCTTCGATTGGATCGGGTGGAATTCTATGCTATCACAGCCTTCCCCTTGACAGTATTAGCCGTAGCCGGAGTCTGCATGGCCTACTTTAACCGACAGCGGAAGTTGAGGGAGGAGGAGATACAACATCTCACGCGCATTGATCATATTACCGGTCTTTACAATACCAGGTTCTTTCAGGAAGAACTGAAGCAGGAAAAAAGGAGAAGCGAAAGATACGGGGAAAAGCTGTCCCTGCTTTACATTGATATAGATAGCTTCAAACGCTGCAACGATACCTATGGTCATCTGGTGGGAGATCAGGTGCTGGAGAAGTTCTCTACGCTAATTAGAAAGGGGCTCAGGGAGGCGGACAGCACTTTTAGATACGGGGGAGAGGAGTTCATTGTTCTTCTTCCCCACACTGACCGGGAGGGAGCCAGGCGGGTGGCCGAGCGATTGAGAAAGTAGAGGAGGCGCTTTTCG
>CAYYHL010000289.1:0-2626 GCA_964471775.1 uncultured Clostridia bacterium | reverse complement strand
CTCCTCCAGCCACTCAAGTAGTTCTCGAGAAGAAAAGGATTTCCCGCCAACCAGAAACTTCCCATTGTAAGTAACTTTCTGTCTTCTCAGAAAAAAACCACAAAGATGCGGTGTCTTGTGAATTCGAGGAGAGTATCCCCTTTTCTTAAGTCGGGCTGCGGCCCGATTGACAAGCTCCGTAGATCGCAGAGGATTCTTGATCATTTTCTCAAAAAGAGGGATCATTAGGGGCCTCAGGATCCTGGGTTCTATGAGTACCAGACCGTGGTGTCCGAAAAAGAATAAAAGCAGGCGGGAGAAAAAATCTCCCAGATTTTCTGACTGCCTGGCCAGAAGCTCCAGATTCTTAAGAATATCCGCTTTGAATTCGGTCTGGGGGGTAATTTCCTTTATCTTCTGAAAGACCTTCTTTATTTCCTGAAGGTCTAGCTTAACCTCGAAGGCGCTTCTTGAGGCCCCTTTGATAGGGTACCTAATCCTGCAGGGTTTATTCTTTTCCATCAAGTAAATATGGTCTACCTCGGACAGGTCATGGTCCTCGGATGCATTCCAGAAAAGCGGAATAAATCTTCGTCCATCGTCCGAGAGCCTATCGGAGATGATAATAGCAGAGAGGGCTTTATAAACGGTATAGAGCGGCCCGCCAAAGACTCCGGGCTGCTGACCGCTGACCACGACATAGGTATCTTCGTCCAGAAGACTGTCAATGCTCTCCATTACTCTGCAAGGCGCATTCATTTTTTCATTGTAGTCCTTAAGATACTTCACTACTCTTTCTCTATCCATCTTGAATCGACGGCGGCGTTTGCCTTCAGTAAAATGAGCCGGGAAAAATTCCCTGAGCCTGGCTGAGTTAGCCAGATAGTCCAGGGTCACAGGTTCGGAGATGATATGGGCCGGAGCCAAGCTTCCTCCAAGCTTCAAATTCTTCCCTCCTTACCAGCGGGTCTTTTCATGTTCGAGGGCAAGAGTCCCGACTCCCTCGAGATCCCCCAGCTTCAGAAATGGTGAGCTTCCCTGGCCAGTTCATAGGCACCCATAGCTTCTCTAGCCAAATCGATCTCCAGGTAGGCCGCTTGAGAATTATAATATGGAGGACCTTTCCGGGAAAAAAGTGTAAGTATCCTCCCTTTCTGCTGCACTGCTGTCCCATCACATGGCTCGTGACTTCTGATCAGAGTCTTTACTCCAAGCCGGTCCAATGTAGTGTTAGTTAGTTTGCTAGCGAAGATCCTGCCCGCTCCCCGGGGAGAAGGGTAGCTCACCTCTTCTTCCCCCGGGTCACTCCATAGAATCTCTTCCAGATAACTTTTGGCCGGGTGGGCGTCATGAGCCCAGGCAATATCAGAAAGAGAGTTAACATTTTCTGGAAGACCCCCATGAAGCATCAGATATTTTCCTTCTACCACAGCACTATGGTAGAGAAGATCAAATAATTGGCGCAACTCGCCGTAGACCTTTCGCCACCCCTCCCCAAATCTCCTTCGTAGAAAGTACGGCAGATCGTGAGGGCGAAATGTCATATTCTCAGGTCCCTCGTGATTCCCTCTGAGCATTACGATCTTTTCCCTAAAGATGCTCCTGAGGGTGAGGACTATGTGGTAGACTTCAGCAGGATAGGAGCCCCTGTCGCCGTAGTCACCCAAAAAAACAGCGAACACATTATTTTCCCGTGTCAGTCTCTCTGGCAGCTTGCTGGACTTCAAAATGAAAACGAGACTGTCGAGGTCCCCATGCAAATCACCAATCACCAAAACTTTCCCCTTTGATGGAAGGTAGACGAGGCCTCCCTCCCTCTTTACTGCGCCCCTTGGAGGTTTGGATTTCTCCTCGCTGAGAGAAGAGTTTACTCCACGGACGAGATGGCAAAACTCATCCACGCTGCAAGAAGAAGCTTTCCTGGCAAACTCCTCCATCTTTGTCACTACCCACTCCTTTCTCCCAGGGTTCCCCTTCCCTCTCGGGCAAGTGTTCCCTTACAAGGACTATCCATACCCTGAAAAAACTGTTTTTTGACTGCCAGAGACAGCTTGAGGTTGTCTCTTCAAGAAAACTGTGCTAGGTTCTTATCGACAGCTATGAAGCTGTCTATACACCTCTCCTCCTACTACCTTGCCCTCCCCATCAACAAGCTCTAATGTATAGGCTGTGTCGGGTGGAGTCCGAACGATCTCTCTTTTTATGCGATAACCATTCTCAAAAGCTATTTCTCCAGAGTTCGTCCCCTTCACCTTCACTTCCTTGAGACTACCTTCTTTGATGAGAACAGCCAGGATCTGAACTTCCTCCCACATCCAGGTATCTACCTTATCAGGCAAGCCCCGGTTCTTACACACAGCCTCTATTACTTTGCCTATGTTTGATTCAAATACTTCTAGATCTGCCTTCCTCAAAGCTTCCAGATATTTTCCACTCTCTTTCATTGCTAACCCCCTAAAGTAAGCAAAGTGAGTCCCTAGGCCGGAGAGGAAAAGCGCTCTCAGGGGAAACGAAACGTGACCTTCTCTTCATACCAAATGCCTTCTTCAATCATCCCCTTAAAGTAGCAGATTGGGGCCGGCAGTCAACATTGACAGCCCCATTGGATCTATTAGACTAACGTCACACACGAAGACTGATCCCTATT
>CAYYHL010000288.1:0-2638 GCA_964471775.1 uncultured Clostridia bacterium | reverse complement strand
AGCTGCTCCTACAACCTCTCTCCCATTAAGAGGATTAGCATGAACGGGCCGCTCTCGCAGCTTCTTTGCCCAAGCACGAAAGTCAGGATTAAATCGTAACATAGGGATAACAGCAGTCCAGGCACAGTATCTTAGCACCGGGCGCCCTTGCTTGCTCATTGGGGTGTGACTACCTCGCTTCCCGCCTGATTCCGACTCAGTGGGATTACTACCCGCCATCTTGATTAGTTGCTTGGCACTCCGGTAAGACCTGAAAGAACCCAGCTCGGCAAGTAACCCAGCCACTGAGATATAATTGAGTCCAATTATCGAAAGCAGATATTTACCTTCCTCTGTTTCATCTACCAGCCTCACCAGAGTGCTATCTATGCTACGAATATGCCGTCCGATGAGCTGCAGCTTCTCTACCAGGAATGAGAGCTCAATCGAGACCGGCTGAGCACCTGCCTTAATACCTATCGAGGTTGCGGCAGCATAGTGGAGCGCACGTAGCTTCTTTCTCATAAGCCGTCCCTGGTGGTTTGCCCTGATGGTATTAATAAACTCCTCCTCCGTCATCCCGGCAATTACCCCCGGTATCGGACAAATAGAGAGTATGCTCAGGGCTGTCAGGCCACACGGGTCTTTGAAGACCTGAGTAAACTCGGGGAAGAGTCCGTCTAATAGTCCCTTGATCAGATTCGTGATCCTGGTCCTCTCTTTGACTAGCCGGCGATATGCATTGTAGGCAGCACGTAGTTCGGCATAAACTCCCTGAGGCAACCGGGTCTCAGTAAATTCGCCAGTGCACAATAACTGGGCCGCCACTTCACTATCCCGGTAGTCATTTTTCCTCCGGTTGAGATCCTTCCCTTCCCGCCTACGCTTGAGAGTGAACTGGTTGATGAAGTGAAAGGGGATGCCGTTCTCATCCAGAAAGTAAGCCAGGTTACGCCAGTAGTGCCCACCTGTCTCTATAGCGAAAATGACGCCTCTGGAACCACTTTTCGTCATCTCCAGCCTGGTTCGTTCCAGTGCCATCTTGAAGCCTTCCTTGGAGTTATCGAACTTAAACTTGCTATGAGTAGTGAAATCCTGAGTAATGGCCACCGCCGCATGTTTCTTCTTGTGTGGGTCCACTCCTACTACCAGATACCCTGCCGGGACTTGCCTTAGTTTCCTGGCTGCGCTATTCTTCATTTGATGGCTCCTTCTACTTAGATTTGGTGCTTTTGCCTCTGCACCTCTCTATTGTAGCCGGAGCCATCACTGTTTCTCTTAATCCATATACTAAGAACGATGAAATATTATGAACCTCATCGTAAGTTTAAATGGAATATACTAGCCACAGTCTGTATAATCATAGTCACAGTAATGAATTGTCACGGAGTACAAGTATATGGATCGTAAAGAGTATAAGAAGCTCCATTCTGAATGGTATGAACTTATCTCTGACGGAATAGACCATAGCAAGGAGATTGATTTTTGGGTAAGACGCATTGAAGAGGCAGGGGATCCAGTGCTCGAACTTGGCTGTGGCACTGGCAGAGTTCTTGTTCCCCTTCTGGAGCGAGGATTTGAAATCGTCGGGATCGATATATCAGAGGATATGCTCGCCAGATGCCTCGCCACATGCGAGGCAAAAGGCCTACAAGCTGAACTGCACGAGCAATCTATGCTAGAATTTGACCTTTCTCGCCAGTTTAGCCTGATCTTTCTTGCTTCAGGTGGACTTAGCCTGTTCATCTCCGATCAGGACATTCAGGCGACATTCGAGCGAGTAATGGCGCACTTGAAACCGGGAGGCCTTTTCATTTTTGAATTCGAGCCCTTGCCTCCTGATAACAACAAGGATGCAAACGATAGTATCTGGGGTAGATGGGACGGAGACTGGGTGAAAGGTCCCGATGATGTTGTCATCGCCTGGCGGCGCAGGGTTAAATACAATCGCACCACTTACGTATGGGAGAGCCTGTTTATCGTTGAGAAGTTTATTGACGGATCTCTGATTGAGACAGAAGCAAATGAACGAGCGGGCCGTTATTTCACCATTGATGAGGCAGTACAGTACGCCAGTTCGGCGGGATTCGAGGACATAAGAGTGACAGACTGGCTGACCGAAGATCCCCCAAGCAATGACTCAGAAGTAATTGCGGTTTGGTGTAAAAAGCCTGCTGAGAAGATTAATTAGGTATTGGAGAAATAGATCCAAGAAATGGTATCTATCTCGAAGCACCGAAACTCAGAAGAGACTATGGCTTTACTAGAGCTAATGAAACACAGAAAAAGCGTCAGGGACTTCCTGGATGTACCTGTTGAGAGGGAAAAGATAATGATGTGTCTTGAAGCAGCAAGGGTTGCTCCCTCTGCCTGCAATTCGCAGCCATGGAGATTCATAATCGTGGATGACAGAGAACTAAAGAACAAACTATGCCGTGCTGCTTTCAGTGGTGTTTATCTGGTGAATTCATTTTGCAGGACAGCACCGGTTATAGTTGCAGTCGTTTCCGAGAAGTCCAAGTTCGTAGCCAGAATAGGCGGAATGCTCAGAGGGACAAAATACTACCTGATAGACATAGGTATAGCCTGTGAACATTTTGTATTGCAGGCTGAAGATCTAGGTCTTGGAACGTGCTGGATAGGCTGGTTTGATGAACAG
>CAYYHL010000287.1:0-2640 GCA_964471775.1 uncultured Clostridia bacterium | reverse complement strand
CAAGCCTTCATAAGGCCTGATACCAGGTGAGAGATTTTGGATCAACATTGCCATTCGCCCAGAGACGATAAAATGCAAAGCGAAGACCATTTATGTCTTGGAGCCGGAAAATGGAACTATGAAAGCCGGATTTGAATTTGAAGAACTGTCAGAACATGATAAACTCCATCTACGGCAATACCTTTCTTATGTCATGGAACAGCGGAAAAACCTTCCCCTAGCCCTGGGAAATCTCCTCTCTGAAGCCGAATATGAAAGGCTAAGGGCAATCTATCTCTTCCTACTTTGATCTCTCTGCCCCCTACATTTCATTGATTCTTTCCCCATGTTCTGAAAAGTCCTACTTTAAATCCATCCCAAGATAGTGATCTCTTGGCTCAAGAACTGAGTTCAATCCGGCCCCGAGTGAGTGACCATTGTCTCCGTTATTCTCCGATTCACCTTCCAAAATACAGTATTTTTTCACGTAAAATACTGGATTCTCCTTATTTATTTCTCACACCAGTATTCGTAGCTTAAGGGAAAAATGTGCAGTCTCTTGGCCCCATAACCACAAGAAGATCTGAAGAAAGAAGCTATCTTCAGAACGTAAAGGGGACAAGGGCATGGGCAGAGTGATTTTAGTCAGTAACCGAGAGCCTGATAACCATGTCCGCTCATCCTTCCTCCGGATTCAAACAAGGACTCTAATACGTACAAGAGAGAAAGAACCGAGGAAGGTGGAGGGGGCGAACAGGAGGTAATGGCCATGGCGTTTGATTTAAAACCTTGGATGCCATTTGGAGAACTGACTACCTTTCGGGAAGAAATGGATGACGATCCCTATCAGAGACGCGAGGAAGCCGACACGGGCGACCAGGAGAATATACCCGAATGCGATATAAACATCGCTGGGATCTATTTCAGAAGGGGTGAGCAAGGTTCCTTTACTCACAAAGGGGCAGGAGGTTAAACTAGCCAGGCGGATTCAGCTTGGTGAGCGGAAAATTCACATTCTCCTTCGGAAATGTTCAGCCGCTATGGAAGGAATCGACCGCTTGGACCACGAATTGGAGAAAGGCGAGATCAACCCCTGGGAAGCTGCTCGATACCGGGAAGAGATTACCATAGAAGAATATGTGCTCCGTTTTTTCTCGAATGAATTCTTAAAAGAAAGGGAGGTAATGCCATGAAAAGACTGTAAGAACTAATCTGCTATTAGATCGGTATGAGCAGAAAGATCTAAAAAAATTGACTTGAGTCAAGGTCTGTGGGTCCAAGATTGTATGAAAATTTAACGGAAAAGGTGGTGTGAGCTCTTAGAAAAGCAAGCTCAACAATAAGGAGGTATGGTCATGGGAGATGAAGTTAAATGGGAAACGGCGATGGATGAGGCTCTTGCCCGAGCCAGATCCGAAAACAAGCACGTGTTGCTCGATTTTTTCAACCCTGGCTGAATTGGCTGTCAACAGATGGATGCCGTGACGTATCCAGACGAGAAGGTTGCCAGTTTTATAAGCGAGAACGTAATCCCGCTTCGGGTTCAATTCGATGCGCAGCCCTTGGCCTCGGATTTCAATATCAAGTGGACGCCTACTCTCATAACCCTCGATGCCGATGGCAGGGAACACCATCGAACGGTTGGCTTTCTGGCCCCTGATGAACTGATTCCGTCGCTGCTTTTGGGCATCGGGAAATCCTGTTTCGAAAACGAGCAATTCGACGAAGCGCTCGCAAACTTTGAAAAAATCCTTACGGATTATCCCAAGAGCGACTCCGCTCCGGAAGCGCTCTATCTGCGCGGCGTCTCTCGTTACAAGAATACCAATGATCCCAAGCCGCTCAAGGAGGCCTATGAACGACTCAGAGACGAATACCCATCGAGCGAGTGGACAAAGCGGGCGTATCCGTATCGTCTGCTATAAATGGGGACATGTTTATGGAAAAGAGGCAAGAAAAATGAAGAAATTGGGAGAATTTTTTCAGGCTGCCGACTGGAAGACGGAAAAGCACGTGCCAGTAATTGAATGCCCAGACTCAGTGGAAAGCGGGGAGAAGTTCGAGATTAAGATCTCTGTGGGAAAGGAGATATCACATCCTAACACCACTGAGCACCACATCCGTTGGATGCAGGTCTTCTTCCAGCCAGAAGGTGAAAAGTATAGCTACCAACTTGCCAATTGCGAGTTTACCGCGCACGGGGAATCGGTCGAGGGGGCTAATGAGGGACCTGCCTATACTGATCACACAGCCACAGTGGTGGGCATGATCAAGAAACCGGGAGCAGTACACGCTCTCAGCTTCTGCAACATCCACGGACTGTGGGAGAACAGCAAAGAAGTGAAAATAACTTAAAGTTCTCAAAAGAAAGAGTTAAGATTGTTAATTCGTCAGCCTGTTGTCGACCAGTGCTTAACCCATAAGCGTTAGGTTAAGCTCACTCAGCGGGGTTGTCGTGGTAAAGGTTACCCGATTGATTCCCAAAGAGAAAAAAGGGCTCGTAGTTGTGATCACCGGCCACGGCAAGGGGAAGACCACAACCGCTTTGGGAATTGCTGTTCGAGCATGTGGCCACAATATGAGGGTCTGTATTATTCAATTCATGAAAGGCGACCTCTATGCCGGTGAATGGGATGGTGTGAAGAAGATGGGCTGCCCGGT
>CAYYHL010000286.1:0-2642 GCA_964471775.1 uncultured Clostridia bacterium | reverse complement strand
AGGTAGCCAAACCTATCCCTAAGGACAATGAAGTACTGATAAGAATATATGCGACGACAGTATTTGCAGGGGACTGTGAGATGCGAGGGCTCAAATTCCCTTTCTTGCTCCGACTCCTCATGCGAATAGGATTTGGTATCAGGGGACCAAGAAAGAAAATAATAGGGCAAGAGTTGGCCGGGGAAGTTGAAGCGGTAGGCAAAGATGTAAAACGATTTAAGAAGGGCGACCAGGTTTTTGGAACTCCCAGTTTTGGTTTAGGTGCTAACGCTGAGTACAAATGTCTGCCTGAAGAAGGGACGCTGGCAATAAAACCGGCCAATATGACCTATGAGGAAGCTGCCGCCGCTCCTGTTGGAGGACTTGAAGCGTTGCACTATCTTAGGAAAGGAAGTATCCGGAACGGACAAAAGGTTTTGATTAATGGCGCAGGTGGAAGTATAGGTACTTATGCGGTACAGCTTGCTAATCATTTTGGGGCCGATGTGACTGGCGTGGACAGCACAGAAAAATTGGATATGTTGCGTTCCATTGGTGCAAACCGGGTAATTGATTACACCAAGGAGGATTTTACAAAAAGCGGTGAGACCTATGACGTCATTTTTGACGTGGTAGGCAAGAGTTCGTTTTCACATAGTGAAAGATCGCTAAAGGAAAATGGGCTCTATCTTTCAGCTAACCCACCAATGTCACAGATGCTTCGAGGGCCACGGACTTCAAAGAAAGGCAGTAAAAAAGCAATATTTGAGACACCACCAATGCAAAGAACTGAGGATCTAATCTTCCTCAAAGAGCTGATTGAGGCGGGAAAGATAAGATCGGTCATTGATAGGCGTTATCCATTGAGTGAAACTGCCGAGGCCCACAGGTATGTCGAAACAGGACATAAAAAGGGGAATGTAGTCATCACTGTGGAACATAACGACAAAACCTAACAGAAAGGTAAATCCCCGTTTAAGGGAGTGAACAATGGAAAAGTCAATAATTATTATTGGGGCTGGTATAGCCGGCCTATCCGCTGGGTGCTACGGACAAATGAACGGCTACCGCACCCAAATCTTCGAGATGGACACCAAGCCCGGTGGGCTGTGTACCACATGGAAACGCGAGGGCTATAAAATTGATGGCTGTCTTGAATTACTAGCGGGTGCTGGACCAGGAGATAACTTCCACCGTTTCTGGAAGGAACTGGGGGCGGTGCAGGGACGGCCCATAGTCTACCCGGAAGAGCGGGTACGGGTTGAAGGGACAGAAGGCAAAGTTCTTGTTTTCTACACCGACATGGATCAGCTGGAGCAGCACATGAAAGAGCTTGCCCCGGAGGATAAGGACATCATCAATGAGATCATCGAATCAGCGCGTTCTGCTACTCGCTTTAAGGACCTACCTCCAGAAAAAGCACCTGATTTATTTGGCCCCATTGACGGGCTCAGGATGATGTTTACCCAGTTTCCCTTCTTAAGGTTTACGAAGAAATGGGGGAAGATTTCGATCCAAGACTTTGCCCAACACTTCAAGAATCCCTTCCTGCGTGAGGCTTTCCCTCTTAACGGTACTCCGCCGACCCGTCCAATGCTTCACTTGCTGTCAAATCTCGCCTTGATACAACAGAAACGATTAGGCTATCCGGTGGGCGGCTCCTTGGAGTTTTCCCGGGCTATCGAGCAGCGTTACCTTGCCCTAGGAGGCGAGATTAGCTACAAGTCACCAGTTGCTAAGATATGGGTGGAGAATGATAAGGCAGTTGGAGTGCGTCTGGCTGACGGCACTGATCATCATAGCGACATCGTCATCTCCGCCGCCGATGGCCACACCACTATATTTGACATGCTAGATGGGAAGTATATCAACGATGAAATCCAGGGCTACTATGACAAGTTTCCGATTGTTCCCCCGTTAATCTACATAGGTTTGGGAGTAGCTCGCTCGTTTGATGAGCCGTACTCAGCGTATGGGGTAAACTATCCCCTCAATGAGCCGGTTACTATTGCCGGGTGGGAGTTGAAGCGATTGCCAGTACATAAGGCTCTAGCTCAGGATGCCCAAAGGTAACACGCTCCACAACCTGAGTAGGCAGCATAACTTGGGGGTAGAGCTTACGAAATCCGAGTCGCCGGTCCCAGCCCAATGGGTTTACTTCTACGGGTACTGTTCCAAAACGAGCTGGAGGGCGCCAGAACTCTTCTTGCTCAGGAAGAGCTTCTTCTATTTCCTCTGTGCCGGATACATCCGGTGGGGGGACGAACTCACCTTTGGTTGGACCGGAAGCATCACGTAACTCACCGAATCTTGTACCAAGGAGTTCGTCGCCTAATCCTTCCTGTTTCCCTTTTGCCATGCGTCTTTCCCATCCCGCACTACTTTATCGAGTCAGTCATATTATACACTAAACGGATTGGAATAAGAACGGGTAGGTAACATGCCATCATTTCGTGCAATGAGGTCTGAAACACTTCTAACATTTTAACGAAGACACCTTAAACCTAAGTCAGGGTGTCATACTATGCGTTTAATACTGCTTATACACAAATCCCCGCGCAAGGCTACTGCGGTGACAAAAGGGGCTTTTGTTTTATTTGAAAACCCAGTTAGATTTCTCCTTCCTCCGGTGTACGCGAGTACAATAAGCATAAATACCTAGT
>CAYYHL010000285.1:0-2660 GCA_964471775.1 uncultured Clostridia bacterium | reverse complement strand
CCCTCAGCGCCACTCGTCAGTAGCTCGGCAACCGCCTTGCTACCCAGGACCGGGAGCACGGTTCCCAGAACGGTGAATATCCCTGAAGCCACCACATAGGCACCGATGCTGACCGCCTTCTCACTCATCCATTCCGGCGCTGCCCCGGCCACCGGCAGGTCGCTGATATCAACACCGAGTGCATTGGCGATCGCCGCAGCTACCACTAAGATCCGGCTGATATCGACGCAAGAGCCCATGTGAAGTACCGGCGGGATTCCCAAGGATTTGCATACTCCGGCTAACCCCTCTCCTGCTTTATCCGCCGCCTCGGGCACCATCAAGCTAGCCTTGGCATTGGCGATGGCAGCACACCCCGTCTCCACAACCAGAACATTCTTTTCGATCAGCCTCTTCGTCATCTCTACATGGCCATAGTCCTGCTCTATTTTGGGGTTGTTACAGCCGACCACCGCAGCTATCCCTCCTATCGTTCCCGCCTTGATCACATCCAGCAGGGGGTCAAGCTTCCCTCCCAGGGCACTGACTATAGCCTCGGTGCTGAACCCGGCAACCAGATCCACTGGCTCTTTTGGTATCTTTACCCTGTCCTTATTCCTTTTGCCATAATTCTCCACCGCACTTCTGACAATCTCTCTGGCTATCTCCAGCGCTCTCTCCTCACTGAACTCAATATGAATGGCGCCGGGGAACTTCGCCTTGGGGGAGGTGGAGATTATCAGCGTATGATAACACTTGGCAATATCGGTCAGAGAGGGCATGATACACTGCACATCAACAATCATCGCCTCCACTGCTCCAGTCACCAGGGCAAGCTCCTGATTGAGGAAGTTGCCTGCAATCGGTATCCCCCATCGCATCAATAGCTCGTTCCCGGTGCAACACATCCCACATATATTTATTCCCTGGGCTCCATTCCTCTTGGCTAGCTCAACTAATTCTTGAGCCCCTGATGCCTGGGCAATCATCTCAGATAAGGTAGGCTCGTGCCCATGAACTATTATGTTCACCTCATCCTCTTTTAGGACACCAAGATTCACCTTGGCTTTTACTGGCTTCGGCGTTCCGAAGAGGACATCGCTGAGTTCGGTGGCGACCATCGAGCCACCCCAGCCGTCACTCAAAGAAGTCCTCAGACCGTGGAGGATGATGTTAGCGTAGTCAGTATCGACACCAATATGTGTCCGATGCATCATCTCCACAATTTCTCTATCTATCCCTCGGGGCAAAATCCCCGCCTTTCTCCAGACCTCTTTCCTCTTCGCCGGTGCCCTTTCCACAAACTGTATCCTTCCCTTCTCCATCCCAAATTCATCTATTATGGTCTTAGCCACATCCTTGGCGATTGCCTCCTTGCTTCTGTTTATATTAATCCCAAATTCGGTGGCGATGCCCTTTAACTTTCCCTCGTCCTTTATCTCATAGCCAAGTGCCTTCCCCTCCGCGGTCAGGAGCAGGGTGTGCACGATATCCCTTCCGTGGTCGGAGTGAGCAGCAGCACCAGCGGCGACCATCCTTCCCAAATTTCTTGCTACTATGGTGTCGGCATTAGCCCCACACACCCCCTTCTGGGGTCCATCTCCAAAGGGGTCTATTTTACAGGGACCCATATTGCAGTTTCGACAGCATACCCCCAACAGACCAAATCCACATTGTGGCTCTTGCTTCTCAAACCTATCCCAGGCAAGTTCAATCCCCTCCTCCTCCGCCTTTTTGAGCAGAGTTTGAGCTGTTCTATCTATTGTCCTCATAGTACTCCTCCAATTTTGATTTCCTTCTTAGCCGCGGATATAGTGATGGCGGCAACTCTTTTCCTGGTCCTCTTCATTATGTCGCTCAGTTCACCAAATAGGAGGGCGCGGGTAGGACAGGCGGTTACACAGGCTGGAACCTCCAGGTCAGGGCACCTGTCGCACTTCAGGACTATCTTGGTGTCCCATTGTGGGGTTATCACTCCAAAGGGGCAAACCATACTGCACATCCAGCACCCGATACACCTGTCCCGATCAAGCGACACTATGCCAGTTCTAACATCCTTGGTCATCGCCCCACTGGGGCAGGTATCGATACATGGAGCCTCCTCACAGTGACGGCATTGAATAGGAAATGAGACTGCATCTGAGGATTCGACGCTTATTCGCCTTACAGGCAAAGGTTTCTCAAAGACAGCGGAAAAAATGTTCTTCGTCAATGAATGTTCAACGGCACAATATATCTCACAATTCTTACACCCCAGGCACTTTTCTAAATCAACAAATATTCCTTTCATCTTTTCCTCTCCTTGTCTAGACTTCAAGTCAGCATTTCTATCCCGTACCGTTTCTCCCTTCCAGTCTCTGTAGTATTCCCTGGGAGACAGGGCTGCTCTTCTAGCGCAAATCGGCTGCAGTGAATTAGGCTTAACTTTAGCTGGACTTTGCGCGAAGAGCGGGCACACGCCTTTGTTCATCGCCTCAGCGTCCTATCCGAACTATCTCAGACTCCTATACGAGACTCGCCTACATACCTTATATCACATGGTCTAATATCTGTCAAGGTGTGCTTCACCCTTAATAATTGTTTTCCCAGCCGCTCTCATGGTATTATTTATGTTATGGCATAATGTAACAAAAGGAGCATTAGATGTACGATTACCAGTTTTCTAATAGGCTTTTGGCAGC
>CAYYHL010000284.1:0-2671 GCA_964471775.1 uncultured Clostridia bacterium | reverse complement strand
ATAAAAATGCAGTGGCAGGGCCTCACAAGATCGAAGATTCTAAATAGAACTTTTGGCAACTCGCCTTTTGTCTAGTTCTTTGACAGTTATGGTGAAGTGAACAACAGCAAAGAAGTTGATTGAACCGCAGTGTAGGCATTAGCTGTAAAGATCCATGCTTTGATTGTTGGTCTTGCGTTAGTAGAGAGGCGATGAGAGAATGCTCTTTCCCAGTACGTACGCAGGTCATAAATGCTCTTGACCTCCTGTGAAGGTGGAGTCAATTCTGTATCTGATACCGCTATCTCCATCCACCTGAACGTACCTGAACAAATGAGAACCCCGGGTAAACTCAGGGTGGAATGAGAGTCTCTGTGCCGGTTTTATCCTGCCTCCGGAGTTTTGTGAAAGGAAACAAGAATTTGCTCTAAAGATAATACCGACTAGAGGGGGGAGGTAAGAAGTCAAAATCTCATGAACAGGATCCACAAAGAAACTGATCAAAATCGAGTCAAAAACTTGGTAAGTTTTCACCCGATATACTGGTGTGCCCGCGGTCCCTCTGAAAAGACGGCGATTTCTGGGAAAAATTCGCTTTTGAAACCCTCGGTTGGCAAGGACTTTCGCGGAGGAGGGAAAATAGAAAGCAGGGCCCGCTAAAAGGCACTAGGGCCGATTTCTGAATGTCGCGAAAGGCGCAATGTAAAAATACGAGGAGGTAGCCAATGAAAATTGTGGACGTGGAAGCTATTCCTGTAAGACTTCCGGAAGTAGACATAAGCATAGCGGACGGGATACAAGATGATTTAATACTGAGGATCTATACGGACGGAGGTATAGTTGGTGTAGGTGAAACAGATTCCTGCTCCCCCGTAGTTAAGGCAATTATCGAGGCGCCTTCATCGTGGATGCATTGTCAGGGAATCAAACAGCTGATTGTCGGAGAAGACCCCTTTGATATAGGGAAAATCTGGGAGAAAATGTACCAGGGAACTCTTTGGATAGGCCGTGGAGGACCGGTATTGCATGCGATGAGTGCAGTGGACATGGCGCTATGGGATATCGTAGGAAAAGCCTTGGGAAAGCCTGTTTTCAAGCTTCTGGGGGGAGCCTATCGAGATAAGATCAGAGTATATGCCAGTACTCTCTTTACCGAGGATCCCGGGGAGATGCGGCAAAATGCCCTGAGTTATGTCCGGCAGGGTTTTACAGCGGTGAAATTCGGTTGGGGCCCTATGGGCGATGATCCAAAAAAAGACATCGAATTAGTTAAAACTGCCAGAAAAGCTGTAGGGGAGGACGTTAGCTTGTTGGTGGACGCTGGATGTTGTTGGGACGCTATCACTGCAATACGTAGAGCCAAGGAATTTGAAAAGTTTGACATTTATTGGCTGGAAGAGCCTCTTCCTGCTGATGATCTTTTCGGGTATGCTAAACTCTGTGAATCGGTGGATTTGAGAATAGCAACTGGAGAACAAGAAACTACAGCGAGTGCCTTTAGGGATTTGATTGCAAAGGGTAAAGTTTCCGTTATCCAGCCAGATGTAAGTAGAGCAGGAGGAATCACCGCTTGCAAGAAGATAGCATCTTTAGCACATGAGTCGAACGTCCTTTGCGTTCCCCACGCCTGGAAGACAGATATATTACTATCTGCTACACTTCATTTAGCGGCTACCCTTCCTCGTATCCCCTTCGTTGAGTTTTGTGTGTCCAAATCCCCCCTAAGAAAAGAATTAGTTCTCGAGCCTCTTCAAGTTGACAATGGCTTTGTCCGAATACCTCAAAAACCAGGCCTGGGCATTGAACTCAACGAAGCAGCTATCAAGCGATATTCTTATTGAAACTTTGGAAACAAGTCCTGATAGGAGGTAATCATGCTATTAAATAAAAAGAGGGCAATAGAGCTGATGGATCATTACAAGGTAGATGCCTTGATCGCCTCTAGTCCTGAGAACGTCACTTATGCCGGTGATTTTCCGCAACTGCATGGCTGCATGTCCGATACCGCAATTTACGTGGTTCTGCCCCGAGACCCAAATGCAAGCCCGGTTGTGACAGTTTCGAAGAATGCCGTAGATATATTCTTGGCCTCTGATTCCTGGATTGATGATATCAAATTGTGGGGTGAATTCTTCATCTTCGAATCGGAGAAAATAGACTATGAGGCTTTTACTTCGTTGGAGAAGAAATATACTCAGGTTATCCGAGAGATGAAGCCAGAACCGAATGCGCTGGAAGCCCTAGCCAAGGCACTACAAGAAAGAGGACTGATCAACGCACGTCTAGGATTTGATGAAAAGAATCTCTCGCCTGTCCAGTATGAGAAAATCATATCTTTTCTACCTCGGGCAAAAATCGTACCGGCAAACCATATTTTTAGACGGATAAGAATGGTAAAGACAGAAGAAGAGATTAAGAGGTTGAAAAAGGCGGCCCAGATAAATGAAAGAGGAATGCAGGCTCTGCTGGATGCTTTGAAAGTAGGGAGAACAGAAAGAGAGCTAGCCAGCATTCACCATCAGAACGTAAGACAAGAAGGGGGTACACCTTATCATGGATGTGTTCAAGGCGGGACCCGGGGAGCTCTGGTTAATGGTGAACCGACAGATTATGCTTTTAAAATCGGAGACGGAGTCAGATTGGATTTTGACTGTACTTATTCTGGGTATTATTCGGATATGGCAAGAACTGC
>CAYYHL010000283.1:0-2672 GCA_964471775.1 uncultured Clostridia bacterium | reverse complement strand
ATCTGATGCTTTCGTATCGAGATCGTAGTGCAATCAATGGAGCCTTGTTCAAACTGGATAAACGCGTCGAAAAACCTGATAAGGCAATGAATGACGAGGTATTAGGAAAAAGGTTGTGGGATGAGTTGGTTCTACTAACAGGACTAATGGCTGAATGAATCGCGCGCGCGGTGATCCTGATGCCAGAAAATATCTACAAATATGAAAGGAAAGTCACAGCGTTTGAACAACTGTTTTCATATTCGCCTTTTTCTATCGTCACAGTCGTTGCCAGAATAAAGGGAAACATAACCGTAGACATGTTGATGAACGCTGTCGATAAAGTGCAACAAAGACACACAAACCTCAGAGTACGAATAAGAACTGACCCAGAATACAACCCCTGGTTCACCACGGAGGACATAAAAGAGATCCCAATAGAGATAATATCGCGAGAGTCCGAAAACCACTGGATAAAAATCCATCACGAAGCGAGTCAGATCCCATTTAGATTTAATGAACGCCCCGCAATCAGATTCATCCTAGTGCACTCGCCGGAAATATCCGAGCTGATAATACTGTGCCACCACATAATCTGTGACGGACTGTCGTTGGCATACCTGGCTAGGGACCTCATGGTCCATCTGGGAGACCCCGCCAAGGAAGCGGAGATCCTCCCCGACCCCGTACCAATCGACCGTAACAACCTACCCAAGGACGTCTCAGTGAATCCCGTGGCCAAGTTCTTCATCAACCGCATCAACAAGGGTTGGCGAAAGGACAAGGTCCACTTCGATCAGGAGGACTATAGGAATCTCAACGAAGCGTACTGGATGAACGCCAATCACCAAATATTATCGATAGAGCTGTCCGAATCCCAGACTGCCTCACTGGTTGAGCGAAGTAAGGATGAAAATACCACAGTTAACAGCGCTTTGACCACAGCATTCGTAGGGGCACAGCAGGTAGTTCAAGGCAGTAAAAAAGATCTATCAAGCATAGGCATAGCGGGTAACCTGAGGGACCGCCTCCAGACACCAGCCGGAGAGGGGATGGGATTCTTCGCCGGAATGGTAACCCTGGACTATTCTTATGACGAGAAAATGGGATTCTGGGAAAACGCACGGAGGCTTAACCAGAAGGTCCAGCCGCTCTACACGAACAAGAACCTGTTCAAGGAAGGGCTGATGTGGTGTCACCTTGAACAGGCGATACTCGAGGCCATCAATTTCAAGAAGCTGGGAGGGCTCGTCTCACACCAATTCTCAAGGTATGAGAAATTATCCGCTTTCAGCAAACGGGATGACGTGGTCTCATCTATTCTCAAGAGAGAAAAGATGGAGTCCCTTGACAAGATTATCCTGGGTACGGCTGTGACGAACCTGACCCGCATGGACTTCCCGAGAAAATACGGAGACCTGGAGCTGGATCGATTGATAATGATCCCTGGTGGCGCTTTCCCATTGTCAAACGTGAACCTGGTTCTTGGAGCAGTTACGTGTTCGGGAAAACTCAGCTTGGTTGTTGAGTACGAGGAAGGTACGGTTGACTCGGACACAATGATTCAAATCAAGGACAAGGCACTGGAGTTTTTGCTCAACGCACGTGCGCGCGCGCGAAGTCTTAAGCGGTGATGCGCCCCATCCAATGGTGCAGGAAGACGAGGAGAGGCTACGTAGATGCAGAAAGAATACAGAAATGCAATAATCGGTGGGATTGGTGGCGGAATAGCGGGTACTATTCTTTTGTATATAATACTAGGGAAAGTTGCTTGGTGGTATCTATTTTTATATCCAATATTTTCTGCTATTGCTCATCTCATAGGGGTCAGTCTCCGTAAGAGGCGAGAAGCCAAGAAAGAAGAAGAGGTTCAGCAAAGGGTGTGAGATAAAATCCTATGTCTTTTTCTCGTAGCCTTTAAGCGGTGATGCGCCCCACTCTATGGTGCAGAAAGACGAGGAGAGGTGTAGAATTGACTGAGAGTGAAAACGAGAAGATAGCACTGAAGATAATTGAGGCTTATAATAGCCAAGACGTAAACGCTTATGTAGATTATTTTTCTGATGATTTTGATGTATGGTGGCCCGATGGAGCTACACCAGACAAGGAAGAGTTGCGTACAGAATTTGGAGAGATAATTGAAGCATTTCCAGATAGACGATTTGATTTAGTGCGAATGGTGTCTACTGATAAAACTGTTATTGCAGAATGTGTTGTCAAAGGTACAAATAGGGGAGAGCTGTTCGGGATGCCCGCCACTAACAAGACAATTGAGATGCCAATAGTTCATGTCTATGATTTCGAGGCTGGAAAGGTCAAGCGTTGGCGGGTATACGCAAATTATCAGACGATGATGCAACAGCTAAGTAGTGAATAAAATCCTAATCCATCTTTTTCTTTAAACCACTCAGATGCTCGTAACCTTTAAGCGGTGATGCGCGCGTCCCAGAACTGCCCTCAAATCATAAAATAAGAATTAAAACCATTTTACACACAATTATTGAACTCGCCCGCGCGCGAGGGAGCCTGGAGGCGGATCCATAATGCCCCCAACGGGTGGGCGTATAGGCGCATGCTATACACCACGAAGGAGAAAGCTAGGAGGAATAGGAAAGAGATATAAAGCACGTTCATATAGGCGCGGTGCGATGTAGAACTCGGCCTTGGAAATCTGTGTCGCTTGCTAACGTATT
>CAYYHL010000282.1:0-2672 GCA_964471775.1 uncultured Clostridia bacterium | reverse complement strand
GGACTCATCCCACCAGTTCCAAAATGCCCAGGTACACTTGGCTGTGAGCTAGCTTGAAGCTCTCCCCTTTTATATTTTTCAATAGCATCTTTTACCGTTCCACTCACTCCAACTATCACTTGAACTCCTGCCGCAGATAGGGTTTGGAAAGCGTTGGGACCGCAGTTACCGGTAAGAACTACGGTAGCGCCTTTGCTGGCTACCATTTGAGCAGTCTGAATCCCTGCTCCATGCATGGCGGCAAGGCTAGGATTTGCCACTGCTTCAAACTCCATCGTCTCAGAATCCACAATGACAAAATACTGGCAACGACCAAACCTTGCGTCTACCAAAGCATTTAAGTCTTGCCCTGTTGATGATACTGCTACTTTCATAATACACCCCCTTCATACGCTTACCTTGTTGCTATTTTTACCTCGATCCTCAAGAACACCTCAGGACAATTTCTACCCACCCCTTAATGACTCTATGTTTCTTTTTCGGTCTTTTCTAATTCTTTGATACGAGAGTTAACCTCATCAATCTGAGTCTTTAGAGCGCTAGCTCGGTTCTTTAAGAAACTTAGCTCTTGCTCCTGCCTTGCCCCGGGTGCAAAGGGAATTGCCCCGGGACTAATTCCTGAGCTCTGCGGAAAACCGTAAGGCATTGCTCCTGTTCCAGAATACATTGGGTAAGGGACCCCTCCTGCCTGCATAGCCTGCCAGTAGCTTTGCGCCTGTGGAGTCGGCCACTGACCTGTCATGAGGTAACTGGCTGCTGGCCCTAATCCGGTGGGACTCCTTCCCAGCCAACCGGGCGAGAAACCAAATCTCATCCAGCCAGGTAGGCCAGTAAGATAATACATATATCTGTTACCATATCCTCCAGGCATCTCTCTCACCTCCCTGAAGATAAAATCTTATGTTCAAGCTCTCTCTTCGATTTAGCTCATTTTTCCAAGATCTGAGAGTGGTTCACCAGCTGTAATAAGGATAACCTATCCTTCTTCCATAGTAGAGAGAATATCCTGCTCCCGGATACCCGGGTATAGCCCCGGCATAATAGGGGGCATAAGGGGTAGCCCACCACCAACGGGGCAGCCAGGGAAAGCGCCTGCAGAAAGGATAGGGGTTAGCTCCCTGGCCCCAATAACCAAGTCCAGAAAAACCTCTACCGCCAAATCCTCGTGGCATTCTATTTCACCACCTCTCATCAAATGTTAATTCAAGAATCAAGGCTCTCAATGACAGGGCTCGCCACTTTTGAGTTCTCCTTTCGAGAAGCTGTCAACTCCTTCCTTAACCTTACCACTTGCTCCAGTAACTACCTTAATTCCATACTGGTTAAAGAACCCCACTGCCCTTGGTCCCATCCCGCCGGCGATGATGACCTCAATACCTTGCTCCTTCAAGAAGGACGGAACCTGTCCTGGCTCTCCATGAGCGGTAGCGTAAGGATTAGCAATCACTCTGACTGGCTGTTTAACCTTTCCCACTTCTACCTCCAGGATCACATAATAAGGACACCTACCAAAATGCCTACTTATCTCAGCTTCCAGGCCGCTGCCATCCTCAGTTGCCACACCTATCTTCAACCTTTAACCTCCTTTATGAGAATTATTCTCAATTCAACAGAAAAAAAATTACTGGCACCTCTCACAGAGTCCATAAAAGTGAATTTGATGTTTGTCTATCTTGAAGTTGTGTTTCTTTGAGAGTTCGGCCTCTAACCCTCTGATGAACTTCACTTCCTCTTCCATAAAATCACTGTAGTCGACGATTCGGCCACATCGGGTGCAGACCATATGGTGGTGATGTCCCTTTACAGCTTCACTGGCTAGTTCATAGCGGCTCTTACCATCCCCGAAATCAAACTTGAAGATGAGACCCACCTGAGTTAGCAGGTCCAGAGTCCGATACACAGTGGCCAAACCAACTCCTGGATACTTCTTATGAACTGATAGGAATACCTCCTCGGCACTTAAGTGTTTGGGATTCTCCGCGAAGACATTTAAGATAGCTTCCCGAGGCAAGGTCAATCTGAAACCTGCGTTTCTGAATTTGCCATGTAGCCGGAGAGGACCAATCATATGCACCCTCTTGTGATAATGATTCTCACTATCATTCTAGTCCACATTTTTTATTTGTCAACCCCTGGGGTAGATGGGGGAAGAGATCCTTACCAGGTGGGTTCCTTAATGGGAATGAAGGAATTCGTCAAAATAGCTGACAATATCCCAAACTTAGGGAAATACCTCTGGGAAGAGAGAAAGGAGGGCACTGGCTACAGAAGTATTTTTGCAGGAAGTGCACGAAATTGATCCTGTGAAGTGGATAAACTACGGAGCAGCCATAGTCTACACGGCGAAGATTCCTCTATCCAGACCTTTTGCTATGGGCAGGGTTGACAAGAAAAAGAAGATTCCTATAATAGTTTTCAAGACACCGAGGCTTGGCCAGTCTTCGGGGAGTGCTGGATACTGGAAGCGGGTGAAGTCTGGCTTTGCCAAATTGAAGAGCATGCTGTTTGCATTGAGATGAGGGGCAAGCGGGAAGTTCTTTTCCCCAGTAAGGAAAAAACAACCGCCAGGCAATCTCTAAGCTCCCAGCGATGAGACAAGCTTGAGACGAGAGGAGGTGAGTGGACCTGTTTTCGTGAAACCGGGCTACCGCTCGGTTTTTTGTATGGATGAA
>CAYYHL010000281.1:0-2676 GCA_964471775.1 uncultured Clostridia bacterium | reverse complement strand
TGGAACAATTCTAAGTGGAGGGGTCCTTACATGGAGTTTAAGCAAGGCCAGGTGACGAGGGAGGGAAAGCTGAGGGACCCCTGGAGTAAAGGGCCTGATGATGAGGTTCACATCTATATCTATCGGGCCAATCTTGATCTAGATCCCTCCACCCCTCCTCCCTTTCACAACAGGAGTAGTTACGATATCTATACCCCAGGATCTGATGCAAGGACAGGAACCAGTGGATATCATGGCGATGAGTTTGCCGATGGAAACCTCTGTCAAAATGGGAAGGATGATGATAAAGATGGCTTTGTTGATGAGCTTAATCCTAGTGGTCAAGGCGCAGCCAATGGATACCTAGAAGATGACATCAATAACTGGTAAACGAGATCCACATCCTTGCGGATTTACATTGATGGAGTTAATCGTGGTTCTAGGCGTCATGATCTTGAGTATTAGTCTCCTCGCTCATCTTACAACTAACTTTCTTGCCACTACCAGACTCAAGGAATCGGCAAAGGATATAGCCGCCGTGCTTAGGCTCGCCCGCCGTCTCGCCATTACCGAAAGACAGCGGTGCCGCGTTGTCTTCGATTCTAAGGCAGGGCACTACTGGGTCGAAGATGAGAAAGGGAATATCCTGGAAAAGAAACATTCTCTTCACAGGAATGTGATATTTGCCAATCCTCACTTCGGTAAAGATGAAGAGAAGGATGGGCTAGTCGAGTTCGACAGTCCTGACGACGGTGCTCTTTCCTTTTATCCCCGGGGCACAGCAGAGACCGGTTCCCTTTACCTTTATGATGAAGATATGGGGAGGTGGTACACCTTAACCCTTACCTCCTCCACCGGGAATGTGAAATTGTACCCTGAAAAGCATTAGATATGAAGATATCCATTGACCAGAGGTTCGGGTTCACCTTTCTTGAAGTCATCCTGGCCGTGGCCGTTCTTTCCCTGGGTTTGTTGTCGCTGGTGCGGATTCTTCCTTTGGGTCTAAAAGCTCAAAACAGGGCCGAAGAGCTCACCGTGGCATATCTTTTGGGAGAAGAGAAGATGGAAGAGACAAAAATGAGAGGATATCTGGCCCTGATGGAGGATTATGCCTCTGCTGGTGAAGGGCAGGGAGAAGGAGAGGGAGAATTTGAGAACTACCAGGGATATAACTGGCACCTCAATTGGTGGGACACGGATGTGCCTGGGCTGGCCAAGGTTCAGGTGAGGGTATTATTTGGTGAGCCTGGCACCAGTGAGAGCCGGATGAATGGAAAGTCTCCGAAGGCAGGGGAACATATAGAGCTGGTTACCTATTTGGCCAGCCGCAGCTCAGGATAAATCTTGCGGGAAGAATGATCTATGAGGGATAGGAGGGATGCTTTTACTCTTCTTGAGGTTCTGATGGCTACCTTTATTGTGGCATCTGTGATGATGGTGGTATCGTATGTTTTTTGGCAAAGTCTCTCCATCTGGGAGAAAGGGAACCGTCGTCTTAAGATGTGTCAAAATGCTCGATATGGTACGGATGTGATGAATCGAGAGATAAAAGCAGCCTTTATCAGTGAGAGTAATTCCTGTCTGTTTTTCAAAGGGGATGAATCCATCCTAACTTTTATTTCCACCCGCCACAAAGCAAATATGGAAGGGGAATACGACCTTTGTGAGCTCAGGTACTTTTTGAAAGATTCTCATCTCAGGAGGACGGTCAAATCTCACTTAGATTGTCGTCCAGGAGAAGGGGGATCTACTGCAATACTTGCCAGCGGTATTCTGGAGCTCGTTTTTTCTTACCACGGTGGCAAGACGTGGCACAAAAGTTGGGATTCTACCATGGGAACCCCGGATGCTATGGGGGATGACGCTCTCCCAAAGATGGTAAAGATAAGCCTTAAGAGCCAGGATGAGGGAGACAAGGAGGAACCTTTGGTTTTGTCCAGCATCATACACATCCCTGGGTCAGGATGAAGGTTTGTCTTTACAAGTTCTAAGATGTGTGATAGGATATAAAAACCATCATTGATTAGAGGGGATATGAGGAGGAAGAATAAATGACTATAGCTGAGACAAAAAAGAAAGAGATACAGGAGAAATTCAGATTGCATGAGAAGGATACTGGTTCCACCCCCCTTCAGATCGCTGTGCTCACAGAGCGAATCAGCAATCTGGCCGCTCATCTTGATAAGAACAAAAAGGACCAGAGTTCAAAAAGGGGACTTCTCCAGCTGGTAGCAAGAAGAAGGAAGCTGCTGGACCATCTGAGCAGGGAGGATGTGGAAAAATACAAAAAGATCATAAAAGACTTAGGACTAAGAAGGTAGGCTATGCAAAATAAGAAAATGGTTAAGATTGGAAAAGAAATCGGGGCAAAGACCCTGACTCTAGAATCAGGAAGGGTAGCCAGAAGAAGCGATGGGGCAGTTTTGGTTGAATATGGAGAGACCATTGTTTTGGTCACCGCAGTTATCTCTTCCACCACCAGGGAGGAAGCAGATTTCGTTCCCTTGGTTGTTGACTATCGCGAGAGAGCCTATGCGGCGGGGAAGATCCCTGGCGGGTTTTTCAAGAGGGAAGGAAGACCTTCTGATGGTGAAATTCTTGCCAGTCGCTTGATTGATAGGTCCATCAGACCTCTTCTTCCGAGAGAACTCAGAAATGAGGTTCAGATCATCGCTACGGTCATGTCGGCAAGTGAAT
>CAYYHL010000280.1:0-2676 GCA_964471775.1 uncultured Clostridia bacterium | reverse complement strand
ATGAAGGCCATGATGAAGAAGTTCTTTGCACGCCCCCAGGATTATGAGACAGCTTTGGAAGTTTACGCGAATACTCCTTACCCTAAGGGTGTGTTTAATGTGGTGTGGGCACCGGAGTTCAATGCTTGGATCAAAGAAACGCTGCAGAAATTCCTTATGGAAGACAAACCCGTTGATGAGACTATCAATGCGATTGAGGATAAGATCAACCAGTTAAATTCACTGTACGGCGTCTCATAGAGAGTGATGAGGGTGAACAGACTTACCTCTGTTCACCCTCCCTCGCACCCGTATAGCTAAAAAAAGAGGGAAGAATGAGATTCCGTCAAAGGGTTAGGGAACTTTCGACTTTTCAGTTTGCCCTGCTTCTTACCCTGCCCGTGTTCATATTCTTGATAGCTGTCATAATTTATCCTCTGGGGTATGCTGTCTGGGCCAGCTTCCATCGAATTATGTTCTTTGGTGGATATCGCACCAGTTTTGTTGGCTTTGAAAATTATTCAGCTGTTCTAAAATCACCAGCTTTTTGGCATGGCTTGAGAGTCTCTCTCAGATTCACAGCGGAATCGGTAGTTCTTACGCTTTTGATAGGACTGGGAATTGCTTTGGCCCTGGCCAGATCCTTCCCGGGCAAAGGAATAATACGCTCCCTTGCTATCCTTCCTTGGGCTTTCTCTCGTTATGGGGTGGGAATTACGTTTAAATACTTATGGAGGGGACATGCGGGACTCCCCACCGCCTTAGCTTATTTTTTTGGGATAGAAACAAGGGTTTCTATCTTGAGTCACCAGACGGTGATTGAGGGACTGGCCATTGGGAATGCCTGGAATTTGGCGCCCTTGGTAGCGTTCTTTTTGCTGGCAAACATTGAGACTATTCCCTCCCGTTTATACGATTTGGCCGAAATTGACCATCTGGGGCCTTTCGGAAAATTCTTCTATGTAACTCTTCCCTATCTAAGATACACCCTATTTGTGTTCACCGTAATTGTAGCGGTTCTGTCTCTGAAAGTGTTCGACTACATTTTTGTGCAAACAGGGGGGGGCCCAGGCGTTGCCTCTGCAACTTTAACTTATCAAATATACAAGGAAAGCTTTCAGCACCTGAATTTAGGTTATGGGGCGGCAATGTCTTTTTACCTTTTGGGAGTGATTCTTGCCATAGCCTTTACCTTGTATGGAGTGTGGGGACGCAAGGAGCTATAAGATGGCTAAAAAACCAATGGTTACATGGATTGCAGTTATTCTGGTTCTTCTCTGGACCCTTGTACCTCTATACTGGTTCGCAAAGATGGCCTTCCAGACTCCAGCAGAAATTTCTGTGTTTCCTCCTTATCTTTATCCTCACCAACCTACAATTTCCGGATTCTTCAATGTACTGGGGTATCCATATACCTCCAGATCAGGAGAGGTTTTCATAGCTGCTGGACAGGCAGACCAGGTCAAAATGGGATTAATCAACAGTCTAATTTTAGCTTCCATTGTTACCTGTATCACCACGGTGGTAGTGGTTCCTTTAGCTTATACATTCGCCCGCCTGGAGTTTCAACACAAGAACAAACTCTTGTTTGCTATTCTTCTTTGCGTAGCACTTCCGCCCATCTCTATAATGATACCTTTCTATATTCTTTTTGTAAAAATAGAACTAGCCGGTACCTTAGTAGGACTCGTGCTGGTTACCTTGACTATAACCATTCCCTTTGTAGCATGGATGCTGTTAGGTTTTTTCCGCAATCTTCCACCAGTAGAGCGTTTGGCCCGGATTGATGGGTTCTCGCGTTTTGGCGCCTTTGTCAAGATTGTCATCCCAATGGCGAAGGTGGGCATCGCAGTGGGTGCAATTATCTCCTTCCTATTTGCTTGGAATGAATACACCTTTGCTCAAATACTGGTTAACGGGACGCCGGCTACTACCATACCTGCTTCTATTTCAGGATTTCTGTTTCAGCATCCTGAGCCCGAACACTTGGCGGCTTCCATAATTTTCTCGCTAATTCCACCTTTTATTGTGGCTTATCTTCTACAAAAACATATCGCAAAAATGAATATAGTCGAACCATTGGGGTGATGTCATGGCCAAGATTTACTTAGAGCATCTTCACAAAAACTACGGCAAATCAATCGCCCTGAATGATCTTACTATACACATAGAAGATAAGGAACTCATTGTATTCTTGGGGCCATCTGGCTGCGGTAAAACCACTACCCTGAATTGTATCGCTGGAATAGAGCAGCCAGCATCCGGTCGTATTCATTTTGATGGTCAGGATGTTACCGACCTGCCACCTCACAGACGCAACGTGGCTATGGTGTTCCAGTCTGCTTTACTCTACCCTCATCTTACAGCGCGGGACAATATTCGGATAAGTCTGCGGATCTCCCGAATCTCTAAACAGGACATCGACAGGCAGATTGAAGAAGCAGCTGACTTGTTGGACATCCATGGGCTATTGGATAAGCTGCCTTTCCACATGAGCGGAGGAGAAAGGCAGCGTGTTGCCACTGCCAAAGCCATTGTACGCAACCCATCGGTTTTTTTGATGGATGAACCCCTAGCTAGTTTGGATGCAGCAATGAGAGAAGACCTTCGTGCTGAGATTGTCGTTTTGCAGAAAAAACTTGGTACTACTATGGTCTTTGTAACGCATGATCAGGTAGAAGCTATGACCATGGGGGA
>CAYYHL010000279.1:0-2680 GCA_964471775.1 uncultured Clostridia bacterium | reverse complement strand
ATAGAACCCCTGGCCAACTTTCCCGTAGTGAGGGACCTGGTGGTAGACCGTACCTCTCACGATGAGCGAGTGAAGAGCATCAGGCCATTTCTGGAAAGAATTTCTCCTCCCACTGAGGAGCCTGAAGCCATGAAGCCTGTCAGATTCGAGGGATTCAGGATCGTGAGTCGCTGTATCGGCTGCCTGGCCTGTGTCTCTAATTGTCCCTCTCTGAGTGAGGATGTCTACGAGTTCTCCGGTCCGGCCTCTTTTGTGGAGCTAGCTCGCTATTTTCTGGATCCTCGAGATGAGGGCAACCGCCTCACCACGGCCTATTCTGAAGGACTTTATAATTGTCTGAGGTGTGGAAAGTGCGAGGAAGTCTGTCCGTACGAAATCCCCATTCCTGATTTGGTCATCGGAAAAATGAGAGAGGAGGCTGTAGGAAAGGAAATTAAACCCCCGGCATTGAATGAGGCAGTCCAGGTTATTGCGTCCACGGGCAAAGTGCTATCCACCCTGAAGAAGGATTCCCTGCTGGAGAAGCTTCCTCCGGTTGCTGAAACTCCCAATGCGGTCGACAAGGTGGGATTCTTTGTGGGTTGCTATGTTGACCGAAACTTCAACCTTCATGATGAGGGAAGAGCGACTGTCCGGATCCTCAAGAGAAACAAAATCAATGTGGTAATACCCCGGGATCAGATATGCTGCGGCAAGCCTTTATTGGAGGTAGGAGAAAAAGAGAAGGCGGGAGAGCTGGTTCGGCAAAATGTTCGCATCTTTGAAGAAGCAGGCGTTGAAGAAGTCATTGCCATATGCCCTGGTTGCAGCCTTACTCTCAAGAAAGAGTATCCGGTGGTTTTTGAATCCCTGGAGGGAAGGAAACCTCGTTTCAGAACTTACGATCTGAGCGAGTACCTTCTTGAAAAAGTGAAGCTTGATGCTAGTTCTATGAAGCCTCTGTCTCTCAAGGTAAGCTATCACGATCCTTGCCACCTCAGGCGATATCAGAGAATATCGCACGAGCCGAGAGAGATTATTCGCTCCCTGCCGGGGATTGAGCTTATGGAGATGGAAGAACCTGACCGCTGCTGCGGAGGAGGAGGAATAGTCAAGCTCGTGAACCCGAACCTAGCCCAGGCTATTGGCAGAAGAAAGGTTAGGATGATCGCCGAGCTTGGGGTGGATGCGGTAGTTACTCCTTGTCCCACCTGCGTTCTTCAGATTTCCCATGCCCTCAGGAGAAACAAGGTAAAGGGAGTTAAGACGCTACATCTTACGGAACTTGTCAATATGGCCTACAGATAGATAATCATTTCAGGAGACCGCTCAGAGTGCTCATGTTTAGCTGGGCACTACCTGCAGCATAGAGCAGCAAAGCGATTGAGCGGAGACAGCGGCGGGTGAAAATAGGAAGATCGGTCAGGTTCATTGAAGTAAAGAATTAGCCAAGGTCGAGTCACAATATGAGAAGTGTATGTGGAGGAGGTAAAACAATGCTGGAGGTTGAATTCGCGGGAATCAAGCTGAAAAATCCGGTCATTGCTGCCTCGGCGACTCCCACCATCAATCTGGATGGCTTGAAAAGGGCAGCTGAGGGAGGAGCTGGAGCCATAGTGACCAAATCTGCTGTCTTTCCCAAGAAAGTTGTGGAAGGGATGGAGTATGTGGAAGGAAGACCTACGGGCCTGAAACCCTCTCCCCGGTTTATGCTACTTAATAAGGAAGAGACATACGACCCCGCTCTTACCAAGAAAGGCTCGTATTTTACGCTTTTTCGGGTCGGAGAACCCTATCTTAAACCAGAGGAGCTGGTCCGGATGATTGAGAAGATAAAGAAGAGTGTTAATATTCCCATCATCGCCAGCATCGCCGGTGCCGTTGATGATCTTGAAGAATGGCAAAGACTAGCAAAGCCCATGGAAGAGGCCGGAGCAGATGCTATAGAGCTCAATCTTCATGCCATTCCCATCGTGAAGTATACCAACCCTGATATCGTGGGGGCAGTGAAGGAAGTAGTAAACATCCCCGTTATCGCCAAACTGATGTACGGCTGGGAAGACCCCACTGAGCTGGGGCCGAAGGTAGAAAACGCCGGAGCAGATGCGATTACTGCGGTGGGGACCTTTGGATTCCCCACCATGGAGATCGATGTCGAGGTTCCTCAGATTCTCACCCAACCGTCCTATTATGGAGCCGGTGGCCCATGGTACCGGCCAGTGAGTCTTGCTTTTGTTTCTCGGTTGGCCAAGAGCGTCAAAGTACCCATATTGGGAGTAACCGGGGTCCTTACCTGGAAGGACGCGGTCAAATATATCATGGTGGGTGCTGCGGCGGTTGAGGTCTGCGCCGCTATTTATGCCAGGGGCTATAAAGTTCTCGGTGAAATATCCAGGGGAATAGAGGACTTTATGCGGCGCAAAGGATACCAGAGAATTGATGATTTCAGAGGCTCGATCCTGAAAGAGATTGTTCCCCCCGTAAAGCTGGAGTGGGGACCTCCCATAAAGGCTGCGGTTGACGAGGCATCGTGCGATGGCTGTGGGGACTGCCAAGAGAGCTGTTTCTATGGGGCGATTAGCCTGGAGGAAAACCTGGCCAGCGTTGATTCCGACAAATGTGATGGCTGTGGATTGTGTGTGTGGGTCTGTCCATCCAAGGCTGTAGCCATGGAAAAACAAAGAGTCTGAAGCGAGTTCTT
>CAYYHL010000278.1:0-2714 GCA_964471775.1 uncultured Clostridia bacterium | reverse complement strand
CTTTTCCCTTCACTAGCGCTGATCCAGCGGATTCTGACTCGCTCATCCTCCAGTCCAAGAGCTTTCATGATCTCCTTTAGTATGGTGATTCTGCGCCGAGCCTTGTAATTTCCACTCACGTAGTGACAGTCACCGGGGTGACAGCCGCCCACCAGAACACCGTCGGCTCCTGCCAACAGGGCTCTAAGGATATAAGCGGAGTCTACCGATCCGGTGCACATTACTCTGATGGATCTTACGTTTGGGGGATACTGCATTCTGGAAGTACCAGCCAGATCAGCCCCAGCGTAGCTGCACCAGTTGCACAGAAAGCCGACAATCTTCGGTTCAAACTGACCCATCCCTATCTCCTACGTATCCTTTCCGGAAAGCTAATCTTCTGGGTATCACCAGGTTTAACCGTAATGGACAGGGTCACACCGCTGCATCCACCATAAACAGAAGCTCTTTTCTAGTGAACCCTGCTTGCTGGAGCGCTCCGCTGGGACAAGCAACAGAGCAGCTCCCGCATCCCTGACAGAGAATCTCTATCACCCTGGCCTTTTTGGTTTCCTCATCAATCTCTATAGCCTCGCAGGGACAAACGCTCGCGCATATGCCGCATCCACGGCACTGCCTTTCATTGGTCTGGACAATAATGGTTTCCGACTCAATCTCAGGCTGGGAAAGAATAGTACAGGCCCTCTCAGCCGCTGCCTGAGCCTGAGCGACCGTTTCATCAATAGACTTCGGTCCATGAGCCATTCCAGCCAGGAAGATCCCGCGTCTGGAGAAGTCCACTGGACGAAGTTTAGCATGAGCTTCTAAGAAGAAGCCGTCTTCATTGACAGGGACCTTCAGAATCTCGGCCAGCCGGGGGCTATCTTTCGGGGGAACAATAGCACAGCTCAGCACCAGAAGATCCACGCTAAAGAGAAGAGGTCTTTGGATAATGGGATCCGTCACTTCAAGTTGAAGTACCCGATCCTTCAGCTTGACCTCGGGCTTCTTGTATTCATCGTATCTAACAAAAACAATCCCCTTACTTCTAGCCTCCTGATAGAATGATTCCTTGAAACCATAGGTTGTCATATCCCGATAGAGAACAAAGATATTGGCTCCGCTGTTCAACTCTCTTATCTTCAGAGCATTTTTCACCGCATCGCTGCAGCAGACCCGACTGCAGTACGGCCTATCCTTGTCACGAGAACCTACACATTGAATCATCACCACGGTCTTGGTCTTCTTGATCCTGGCGCCCGGTTGCATGAGCATATCCTCTAGCTCAAGCTGGGTAAGGATTCTCTCATCTTCTCCATACAAGTACTCTTGGGGTTTCATCTCCTGGGCTCCGGTGGCCAGAATGATAACTCCGTGCTCCAGCGAAACTGCCCGAGGACCAGAACCATCATCAGCCTGGCTGATGGTTGTGGTATAACTGCCCACGTATCCTCCTACATTCTGTATTTCGGCCCCCTTGTAGACTCTTATCCGGGGATGCTTCTGGACCTGGACAGTGAGGGAGCCTCTAAAATTGGAGATATCCTTGCCCTCCAGGGTATAATGCATATTCTTGAGGTTTCCCCCGAGGCTCTTTTCCTTTTCCACCACGTGGACTTCGAACCCTTGGTCAGCAACGGATAATGCTGAGACCATCCCGGCAAGACCCCCGCCGATGACGAGAGCCTTCTGGATAACTGAAGAGTGCATAGCAAAAAGAGGCTGAATGAGAGCAGCTCTGGCCACAGCCATCCTCACGAGTTCCTGGGCCTTCTGGGTAGCTCGCTCAGGCTCCCTCATATGAACCCAGGAACACTCTTCTCGAATGTTGGCTATTTCCAGGAGATGAGGATTCAAACCGGCTTCCCTGACAGTTTCCTGGAAAAGAGGCTCATGAGTCCTAACCGTTCCACAAGCTACCACTACCCGATTAAGCTGGTGCTTCCGAATGGCTTCTTTCATCTTTTCCTGGGTGCCCTGAGAGCAAGTCTGGAGGTTCTCCTCAACATAGACCACTGCGGGTAGACTCCCTGCCAGCTCCACCACCCTCGGAACATCGACTGTCCCCCCGATATTCATACCGCACCTGCAGACGAAGACGCCTATCCTTGGCTCCTCGTCGCTGACGTCTACCTCAGGAGGATAGTGCTTCTTTTCCGTTAGCTTTCCTCTCACCTCAGAAAGAAGCGAAGAAGCCCTGGCAGCTGCGCCACTGGCCTGAACCACAGTTTCGGGAATATCTTTGGGGCTGCTGACGGCTCCACAGACATAAATCCCCTCCCTGGAGGTCTGGACAGGGGAGAAAAGGTCAGCCCTGGCAAATCCATAATCGTTGAGCTCAATGCCTAATTTTTGAACGAGTTCTTGCGTTCCTCGTGGTGGGTCGAGAGCTAGGGAAAGTACCACCAAATCGTATTCCTCCTCCTTGAGCTCTCCCTCTTCGCTCTCATATCTGATTCTTAGATTGCTAGTCTGAGGGTCCTCTTTAACAGCAGCCACTCGCGACCGACGATATTCCACACCGCACTTCTTCCTGGCCCTTTCATAATACCGATCAAAATCTTTCCCAAAACAGCGCATATCCATAAAGTAGATATGGCAGGTAATATTGGACCCGGTGCCCTCCTTGGCAATGATCGCCTCCTTGGTGGCGTACATACAGCACACCGACGAACAATAGGAATGACCATCTAATTTCAGATCCCGAGAACCCACGCATTGAACCCAGGCAATTC
>CAYYHL010000277.1:0-2715 GCA_964471775.1 uncultured Clostridia bacterium | reverse complement strand
CCTCAGGAACGCATCACTCTGGAGACCCCTTCAGGAGATATCTGCGCTCGATTGATTGATCTCATCGCTCCCGTGGGAAAAGGGCAGCGCGCTCTTATCGTGGCCCCTCCCAAGACAGGAAAAACCATCCTTTTGCAGAAGATAGCCAATTCCGTCACCACCAACTACCCTGAGATAGTGCTCATGGTACTCCTCGTAGATGAGCGCCCAGAGGAGGTTACCGATATGCAGCGATCGGTAAAGGGAGAAGTAGTCTACTCTACATTCGATGAGCCCCCCAAGCAACATATCAGAGTAGCCGAACTGGTCATTCAGAAAGCCAAAAGACTGGTGGAACAGGGATACGATGTGGTCATTCTTCTGGACAGCGTTACCCGCCTGGCTCGAGCCTACAACCTTATCATGCCCACCAGCGGCAAGGTTCTTTCCGGCGGAATAGACGCCAATACGCTTCATCATCCCAAGAGATTCTTTGGAGCGGCCCGAAACGTAGAAGAGGGAGGCAGCCTAACCATCCTAGCTACCGCACTCGTAGAAACGGGTAGCAAAATGGATGAGGTTATCTTCGAAGAATTTAAGGGAACGGGCAATATGGAGCTGAGACTTACCAGAGAGCTTGCCGAGCGCCGTATCTTCCCCGCCATCGACATTAACCGATCCGGCACGAGAAAGGAGGAGCTCCTCTTAAACGAAAAGGAACTCAAAATGATCTGGTCGCTCCGGGATTATCTCAATCGGCAGAACATTAAGGAGCCCGTGGAAGCAGTGATTGAAGTCATGAGAAAAACGCAGAACAATCAACAATTCCTCGATATTATCTCACACCTGGACAAAAATATCGGGGAAATGGAGTAGACTAATGAAAAAAGGGATTCATCCCTCTTACAAGGAGACCATTATTAGATGTGTCTGTGGCGCCCAATACACGACGAGATCAACCAAGGAGAATCTGAAGGTGGACATCTGCTCAGCCTGCCATCCTCTCTTTACCGGCAAGCAGAAATTCGTGGACAGCGGAGGAAGGATAGAAAGATTCAAAAGAAAATATGGCAAGAAAAAATAAGCGGGCACTCCGCGAACTAGTGGGGGCGCAATCTACCACGCGTTTCTATCGGAACAGTAATTAATTACTCCCGCCAAGATCCGTGTGCCCCCCGTCTCTAGTCGGGGGGCATCAGGATCCGATATTCTGCCAAATCTAGGGACCTTTCCTTCTCGCCCTGTATCCTTGCTATTCTCGATGACTCCCGTTACTCGCCTAAGACCTCATCCCTGGGGGATTACCAAGAGTTGTCCGGGATAAATGAGATTCGGATTTTTTATCTTGTCCCGGTTGGCCTCAAAAATCTTTCTCCACTCCCACGGATCATTGTAAATACTTTCGTAATTGGAGATTTCAAAGAGATTTTCGGTCTTAAGCACTCGATGCAGGGACTTTGGAGGAATAATAAGTCTTTGTCCAATATAGATTAAGTTGGGATCCTTGATCTTATCCTTGTTAGCCTCATATATTTTTGGCCACTGGTAGGGATCATTGTAGATATTTCGGTAGCTGGAGATTCGCCAGAGACTATCTCCCTTCTTTACCCGATATACATTCTTGGGTACAAGCTTCACCTCTGGTTTTTTGGCGAGTTCCTCTTCCAGCTTTTTCACCCTCTCCAGCAAAGATTTGGTCTGTTCCTTCACCGCAGCAATCTCCATTTTTGCCGCAGCGGCCATCTCTTTAGCCAGGGCGATTTCTGCCTCAAGATCTTCTATCTTACTAGCTGCATCCTTGGCTTGGATAGCCATCATCATCCCCCGGGCAACTCTTCCCCGCCACAGTCCTAACTTGACCAGAACTTCCTCTTTGAATTTGGCCGCATCTTCCCTTGTCTGGGTGGCAATTTCTCTCGATTCCAGCATTACCTTTCTCGTTTCCACTAGCTCAAGCTGAACCTCTTCCAGCTTGTCCAAAACATCCTCAGACGAAGCTGGGGGGGCTGCCTGCAGGGCCGCTGTGATGCTAGCTATTAAGAACAACGCTGCTGTACATATCAGGATCCCTCTTACTATCTTCTTTAACATCTTTTTTCACCTCCTTAGAGGTCTGTTCAAGAATTGGCTATTCTCACATTCCCGGCACTTTGCTCTATTTACCCGACCCTTTCCGCTGAGCATTTTTGCCTTCTTCTCTTGTTCCGCCAACGGACAATTAATGCGCGGAACATGCCATTATTGATGCAGCGACAAATCCAAGACCAAGGAGCAGTCTGTGTCTTCTCAGTCTTGCATTGTCCGCTCCACAGTCAGCCAGTTGTGCCTCAAGGGAAGCAATCTCAATGTCAAGGTCGGCCGCCTGCTCTTCCCAAAAGGCGATTTCATTATCCTTCTCGGCTATCGTAACTAGAGCTTCTTGATAGGCCTCCCTCAGCCGTCCAAGCGCTCCACGCTGTTCCTCATAATCCTCAGCAAGCTTCGCATGCTTCTCGTCGATTGCATCAAGCCGGGCTTGCAGGCCATCCTTAGCTGCCATAAGCTCAGCATTTTCTGCACTGAGGGACTCTATCTCATTCCTCATTTTATCTGTGACTTTTCCAAAGAGCGTATTTATCCTCTCAATTCGCTTTGCCTGCTCTTCGTTTAAAGCTTCAAGCTCCTCCGCCCTCGCTGCCTTCTCCTCGAGTTCACTGAGTCTTCTTGCCTGCTCAGCTCTCTGGGCCTCAAGCTGGG
>CAYYHL010000276.1:0-2726 GCA_964471775.1 uncultured Clostridia bacterium | reverse complement strand
AAGTTCTTTCGCGGATTCCACAACTGGTTATCTATGGCATCATCTCCGGAAGCATTATCACTCTTGGAGCCATAGGCCTTTCTTTGACATACGGGATCTTGAATTTTGCCAACTTTGCCCATGGCGACGTCATGGCTCTGGGTGCCTTCCTGGCTCTCGCCTTACTGGCACTACTCAAGGGACTGGGTCTACCTGAGACTGCCTTCGGACCCTTATCCTTCGGCCTGCCTATGATTCTCGCCTTGCTCATGGCTATGGCTTTTACCGGGGGAGCGGCCATCTTCATCGATAGGATTTTGTATAGACAGCTCCGCAAAACAGGCCGGATTATACTACTGATCGCCTCTGTGGGTGTAGCCTTTGCCTTGAGAAACATTATCCAGTTCATCTGGGGACCTCTACCGCAGTACTACTCCGAAGAGATTCAACTGGCACGCAAAATCCCCCTTCTTGGAGTTAAGATCAAACCTGATGAGGTTTTCATCATAGGCTTGACGGCATTCTTGGTAGCCATGCTGCACCTGTTTCTGCAAAAAACAAAAACAGGTAAAGCCATGCGAGCTGCCTCCGACAATGTAGAACTGGCCAGGGTGAGCGGCATAAATATTGATAGAGTGATTCTCTGGACCTGGGCTATCGGTGCAGGCCTGGCAGCAGCAGCAGGTATCTTGGCAGGTATTGAAAACAAATTCATCACCCCCGATCTCGGGTGGCAGATGCTACTACCCATCTTTGCCGCAGTAATTCTCGGGGGAATAGGCAGCCCCTACGGGGCTCTGGTAGGAGGAATGGTCATAGGACTGTCGGAAGAAGTCTCTACGGCCTTTATTTCTACCGCTTATAAACCAGGAGTAGCCTTTATTATTATGGTAGCTGTACTCTTGATAAAGCCCAGGGGGCTATTTGGAGCCAAATAATGGAATCTGCAATTGGAGTTCTCAACTACCTGGTTTTCTTTGCCATTACCGCTGGTATATATGCTGTTCTTTGTCTGGGGCTGAACATTCAATGGGGATACACGGGTCTTTTTAACATCGGAATTGCCGGTTTCTACGCAGTGGGAGCCTATACCTCTGCTCTTCTTTGTGGGCCCCCTCCAGGACCACTAGACTGGCGCACTGTGGCAGGATTCCAACTTCCCTTCCCGGTAGGAGTCGTGGGAGCTATCCTCGTCTCCGGCATAATAGCCTCTTTTATTGGATTCATTACCCTCAGGCTCAAGGAGGACTACCTGGCTATTGCCACCATCGGAATTGCCGAGGTCATTCGCCTCGCCTTAAAAAATGAGAGTTGGCTTACCAATTCTGTATGGGGAATAAAGCACATCCCCTCTCCTCTTCACAGCTCCATTCAAAGAGGTATCTCCTCATTCTTAAGCACTCATCCCGACGCTGCCCCGTGGATTCGCATTTTCATCTCCAAGGCTTATAACTGGTTTTATTTGGGCCTGATCCTGGCCATTCTGGGAACTCTTTACTGGGTGAGCGAGAGAAGTATCCGCTCACCTTGGGGAAGGGTTCTTAGGGCTATCCGGGAAGATGAGGCTGTAGCGAGTGTGGCGGGGAAAAACGTCTTTCAGTTCAAGATGCAATCCTTTGTCCTGGGGGCTATGATTATGGGAATGGCGGGAAGTTTTTACGCCCACTACGCCAAATTCATAGATGCCAACAGCTTCGAGCCCCTGTACGGGACATTCCTGATTTGGGTCATGCTGGTAGCCGGAGGAAGCGGGAACAGCAGAGGTGCTATCCTGGGAGCGTTTGTTATCTGGGGTATCTGGGCAGGGACAGATTTCATGAGTGGTTACCTGGCTTTCTCAGCCACCCGTGTTGCCAGCCTTCGGGTTATTACTGTCGCTATTCTTCTGGAGCTCATCTTGCTTCTTCGGCCCCAGGGCCTTCTGGGAGAAGAGAAAGTAGTTTCCAAGATGATGCAAAAATAGAAAAAGGGGAGGCCGGATATACCGCCTCCCCTCCTCTCCTCTCAAAAAAAAGGATCTAACCACCTATTTTGACTTGCACCATTCGGTCCGTAACCACCTTGCCTTCCTTAATCGCCCATATCTCCATAGCGCCCACGCTCATGTCTCCCTTTTCATCGAATACGACGGGTCCGGAGACACCTTGGTAGTTGACCTCTTTACCTTCCATCAAAAGATCGAAGGCCTTCTCAAGTTCTCCGTAAGTGACCTCTTCTCCAGGAGAATTAGCCACAGCCGTGAGGCTATCCCTGATAGCCGCGCCCTGTTCTGCCCGGCTCAGTTCAAAGAAGACAGGGCCCGTCCTCCACATGGCCAAGGCGATAAGGACAGCGGCATCGTAGGCCTCTCTGTTGTAGGGGACAGTGCTGGGTTCAAATCTCGCGTTGAAGTCAGCGGTAAACTGCTCAGCTACAGGTACTTCCATAGGGCCGGCCGCGGTGCCGAAAGAGCCTTCAATAAACTTAGAAGCAGGACCGGCAGCGACAGCCTCTCCTTTCATACCATCACAGAAGAGAAACTCTCCTTCATAACCCAGCTCGATAGCTTCCACCAGCTGCTTGTTTCCATCCACCGGATAAGCGATAACTTCAATAGCATCGGGATTTCCCCTGATGAGTTGCTCCATTTCACTGCGATAGGAGGGTTTGGCTTCCTCATACGGAACCATGTCCGGAACCTCCCAGCCCCTTGCCTCAAAGTTTGCCCTGAAAACCAGAGCTAAACCTTTGCCATAGGCATTGTTGAC
>CAYYHL010000275.1:0-2756 GCA_964471775.1 uncultured Clostridia bacterium | reverse complement strand
TAAAAAGAGAAATAAAAGCCGTGACCTATCATGATCTTGAAATTAGAAAGCTAAACCGGGAATGGCAAGCCCAGATCATATTCGATATATGAGGAAGGTAAATCCCGTGCCTGAAGAATATAGACTGAAGAAAATAGACGATTACCGCTGGCAAATCCCCAAATCAGAGGGTATGCGGGTACCCGGGCTGCTTTATGCAGATGAAAAGATGCTCAAAGTACTGGAGACAGACCGCACCCCCCTTCAGGTGAAGAATGTTGCTTACCTTCCCGGAATAGTCAATTACTCGCTGGCTATGCCTGATATGCATTGGGGATACGGGTTTCCCATTGGGGGAGTAGCCGCTACTGATCCAGAGGAAGGAGGGGTTATTTCTCCGGGAGGAATTGGCTATGATATCAACTGCCTTTCCGGAGACAGCCTGGTCCTCCATTCTCTTGGTTACAATCTGAAGATAAAAGAATTTGAGAGACTATGGTTTAGGGAAAAGATAAATTGTCTTGACTTTGAAGGTGAGAACTTGACCTCAACTAGTATAGTCGGTTTCCTGGGACGAATCCCTGAAAATAAAGTCTATGAAGTAACGACAAAGACTGGCAAGAGAATTATGGCTACCCATGATCATCCCTTTTATACCAGGGACGGAATGATCCCTCTGAAAAAGTTGAAAGTAACGGATGAAGTAGCTATATATCCATTTGAAGGGGTCCCTTACCAGGAACCCGACGATGAGGTTATCATTGGTGAAGAAGACGTGAAAAAGCTTCTTCTAGAAATGGACAAGGATTCCCGCGGCCGAGGACTGGACCAGATCATTTTCCATCTAAAGAAAAGAAAACTTTTGCCATTACGGTGCAACTCGCCTCAACTGCCTCATTTACTGAAAATAATGGGATATGTGTTTGGGGATGGAAATATCTATTTTGCAAAAAAAAGGGGGAAAGGTGTTACCTGGTTCTACGGCGAGCCTGAAAATCTGGAGCAAATAAGAAAAGATGTCTCTCATATCGGATACAGTTGTTCCCGTGTTTACTCCAGAAAAAGAGACCATAGAATAAATACCCCCTACGCCCGATATGAGTTCACTAATGAAGAAACCTCCTGTAAAGTTGTGTCAAGCAGCTTCGCTATACTTTTAGTTAGCTTGGGTGTTCCGCTGGGTAGAAAGACAAACCAAGATTACTCTCTTCCTGAATGGATCCTTAAAGCTCCCCTCTGGCAAAAAAGGCTTTTCTTATCTGCTTTTTTCGGAGCAGAGCTCACCACTCCTAAATCTTTTAAGAATCACGATTACAATTTCTACTGTCCCATCATATCCATGAATAGAAAAGAGGGATTCGTGGAAAGTGGAAGGATATTCTTAGAGCAGGTTTCTTATCTATTGGGTGAATTCGGAGTAAGAACCCAAAAGATTAGCCAAAAAACTGAATATACGAATAAGAAAGGGGGAAGATCTTATCGACTGCGTCTAATTCTTTCTGGCCAAGCAGGGGATTTGATCAATCTCTACAGCAAGGTTGGCTTTGAATATAACACAAAACGACAATTTTTGGCCAACGTAGCCGTACAATTTTTGAAGTCAAAACAACTAATCATAAAGGAGAGAAGTAAGGTAGCTATTCGAGCCTTGGAATTAAGGAGAAAAATTGGAATAGGAGCAAAAGACATTCATCAACAGATTGACTCCGCCTATGTGAACTTACGTTTCATAGAACGCTCTATTTATGAAGGAAGGAAGACTGACCCGAGGGTTAGTTCCAACTCGCTCTCTTTCAGCAAATTCCTAGAAAAACACACAGAAGGATTAGGAATTTCTGGTATGGTCTGGGATGAGATAATTGGCAAGCGTGAGACAAGCTTTTGGGGTCATGTTTATGATTTTACAGTAAAACATCCCCATCACAACTTCATTGCCAATAACTTCGTCGTCTCCAACTGTGGCGTGAGGCTTCTTAGAACTAATCTTACTCTCCCCGACATAAAGGATAGGCTGCACAATCTTTTGGCGAGCCTTTTCACGAGCATTCCCTGTGGAGTTGGCTCCACTTCTTCCCTCAGGCTATCCTCTCGGGAGCTGAAAACGGTACTACGGGATGGGGCAAAGTGGGCAGTGAAGAGGAGCTATGGTCAGGAAGATGACCTGGAGCGAACAGAAGACTACGGGGCCATGCCGGGTGCGGATCCAGAAAAGGTGAGTCAAAAAGCACTAAAGAGAGGTAGTAATCAACTGGGAACTCTGGGATCAGGTAACCATTTCCTGGAAATCGACCTGGTAGAGAAAATTTACCTACCAGAAATCGCAGAAGTCTTTGGGTTGGAAGAAGGGCAAATTGCTGTGGCCATTCATTCCGGGTCTCGCGGTCTGGGCTATCAAGTCTGCGACGATTATCTAGCAGTAATGCGCCAAGCGATAGAGAAATATAAGATATCCCTTCCTGACAGACAGCTCTCCTGCGCTCCTCTTTCTTCACCTGAAGGCCAGGATTATTTCGCTGCTATGGCCAGTGCTGCTAATTTTGCCTGGACCAACCGCCAGGTAATGACTCATTGGACAAGAGAGGTAATTCAGAGGGTTCTTGGCATCTCTCCCAAAGCTTTGGGTATGAGACTAGTCTACGATGTTTGCCATAATATTGGTAAATTCGAACTCCACTCCTGGGATGGAAAAAAGAAGAGACTATTAGTTCACCGAAAAGGAGCCACCAGAGCCTTTCCTGCCCACCATCCCCAGGTACCGGGTGTATACCGCGAAGTGG
>CAYYHL010000274.1:0-2762 GCA_964471775.1 uncultured Clostridia bacterium | reverse complement strand
TGAGGTAGAAAAAGACATGATTTACGAGGAGTTTAAGAAGAAAGAAGGCCAGATGATTAGTGGAACCGTGAGGTATCGAGCTGACCATTTTGTTCTCATCGATTTGGGCAGAACCGAAGGCATCATACCAGAGAGAGAGCAATTAGCCAATAGAAAATACCGTCAGGGAGAAAGGGTCAGGGCTTATATCCTCAGGGTAACCAGAGAGCCCAAGGGACCTCGCATTATCCTTTCTCAGACTCATCCCAACTTCCTCGAGAAGCTCTTCGAACTCGAGGTGCCAGAGGTTGGTGAAGGAATCGTCAGGGTAAGAGAGATAAAACGGGACGCTGGCCGAAGAGCCAAGGTAGTCGTGGAATCAAAGGAAGAGAAGGTAGACCCAGTGGGGGCCTGCGTAGGTGTTCGGGGTTCACGTATCAAAGCCATCCTAATTGAACTCGAGGGTGAAAGAGTGGACATAATAAGGCACAGCGAGGATCCAGCTATGTTTGTACGAAATTCTCTCAAACCAGCCGAAGTATTGGAGGTGAAGCTGGATGAGGCCTCGCGAAGAGCAAAGGTTATTGTGGCAGATGACCAACTTTCTCTGGCCATTGGCAGTGGCGGGGAGAATGTGAAACTAGCAGCCAAGCTCACTGGTTGGCAGATTGATATTAGATCGGTGGGACAGATCAAGGAGGAGGCCGCTTTTCTTAAGGATCTACCCGGAGTGGGAGAGAAAATCGTGGAGTCCCTCAAGCAGTATGGCTTCTTGACGGCAAAGGATATTGTAAGGGAGGGAACCGAGGGTTTGTTGAAAGTCCCCGGGATCGGACCCAAGATAGTCCAGAAGATTTTCAATAAGGCTAAAGAAATTACTGAGTAGGCCTGAATGGAAAAAATGCGAGTTTACCAGCTAGCTAAAAAACTGAAGATGTCCACCAGGGATCTTGCAGACCTTGTTTCCAAAATAGGAATTGAGGCAAAAAGTCCTCTGGCAAATCTATCTTCTCAGGAGGTGCGAAAGATAGAGGAGAGATTAGTGGCTAAGAGGAAACAGAGGCCCAGCAAAAGAAGAGAGGTCCCTCGGGATCCGGTGGTGACTTTCTTAGGACACGTAGATCACGGCAAGACCTCCCTGCTGGACGCTGTCCGCAAAACTCGTGTGGCTGAGCAGGAGGTGGGGGGTATTACCCAGTCTATCGGAGCCTCAGAAGTTACGTTTCAGAATAAGAGAATAGTCTTCATTGACACCCCGGGCCACGAAGCTTTTACTGCCATGCGAGCGCATGGCGCGAGAGTTACTGACATCGCTGTTCTTGTGGTTGCCGGTGATGATGGTGTTATGCCCCAAACCGTTGAGGCAATCGACCACGCTCGGGCAGCAAAAGTACCTATTGTGGTGGCTATCAATAAGATTGATCTGGATGGGGCGGATTCAGATCGCGTCAAGCAGCAGCTGGCAAAGCTTGATCTATCCTGTGAGGAATGGGGAGGCGAGACCGTATGCGTGGAGGTCTCAGCCGTAACCGGTGAAGGTCTGGATCATCTTCTGGAGATGATTCTTCTGGAGGCTGAGATGTTGGAGCTGGGAGAGAACCCGGAGGGTGATTTCCAGGGGGTAGTCATAGAAGGGGAGATGGACAGGCAGAAGGGTCCGTGCTGCACTTTGCTGGTACGGGAAGGAATCTTGAGAATTGGAGATATGCTGGTTGGAGACCACATTTATGGGAAGGTAAAGGCGATGACTAATTGGAAAGGAGAAAGGCTAAAGGAAGCAGGACTTTCCACACCAGTAAAGGTTTTGGGACTCTCTGATGTTGGACGTCCAGGTGACATATTTAGAAAGGTAAGAGGTGAAAAAGAAGCCCGTCGATTAGCGCAGCAGGCTCTGGAGGAAAAGAGAAAGAAGAATCTTTGGAAAAGAGAACAGGTTACTCTGGAGACTCTTTATCAAGAGAAAGAAGAGGAGACCAAGACTCTCAACGTCATTATTAAGACCGATACCCAGGGTTCTCTCGAGGCTCTGGGAGACGTTTTGAAGAACCTGGACAGTGAAAAGGTCAGAATAACTATTACTCACGGGGGAATCGGAGAAATCAATAAATCAGACATACTCTTGGCCTCCGCCTCCAATGGTATAGTAATCGGTTTCAATGTGGAGATAACCGGGGAAAATAGGAATTTGGCAGGGGAAGAGAATGTGGAAGTGAGACAATACAGGGTGATCTACGAGATTATGGATGATATCAAGAAGGCTCAAGAGGCCCTGGTGGAGCCCAAGTATGAGGAAGTCATCATTGGAAAGGCTGAAGTACGGGACACCTTCAGAATTCCCAGGATCGGTGTGATTGCTGGCTCCTATGTTACTGAAGGGAAGGTGGTTCGGGGAAGCAAAGCAAGGATTCTTCGAGGAGATGAGATCTTAGGCGAGGGAACCATTTCCAGTCTTAGAAGGTTCGAGAGGGATGTATCCGAGGTAAGCGTGGGACTGGAGTGTGGGGTAAATATAGAGGGATTCAATGATATAGAAAAAGGAGATGCTATTCATATCTACGAAGCACGAAAAGCCAGTTAGCTCAGCATGCCTTTTGTTGTGATATTCAGTTCGAAAGACCGCCAAGTCCTTCATCGCTTTCCTTCCCCGAAATTCCTTTAGCCCGGTTTTTGAATTGAACGTTTTCGTGCTAGGCATTCTGGATAAAGATGATTGTCGGAATTCTGTGGATAGACGTTCGGGTAGGATCCAGCAATTCCTTGAAGGATAAGCGGCGCATTATCAA
>CAYYHL010000273.1:0-2767 GCA_964471775.1 uncultured Clostridia bacterium | reverse complement strand
TCAATATCTGGCTGGGTAATGACCAGGTCTTCTCCTGTTGCCGATTGATCAGCAGAAATTAGGACGAATTCCAGCTCCCCGTTCCTCTCCCTGACTCTTTTATCTTTGTGAGAGCTTAGCCCTCCAGACCTATCAACAAAACCTGAGGTGAACAGCTCAGCCAAAAGATCAATTAATCCGGAGCCACATATTCCCCGTGGTTTGGTATCACCGATCGTAGCACACCTAATCTTGCCCTCCTCGGTAATTCTCACCTTCTCTATAGCTCCCTTAGCCGCTCTCATGCCACATGTCACACCGCTTCCCTCAAAGGCAGGACCGGCGGAAGCAGAACAACAGACCATCCAGTCTTTATTTCCAATGACAATCTCTCCATTAGTTCCTATATCTATAAGCATGGTAAGTTCGTCCGCCTGGTAAAGCCCGGTGGCCAGAATACCAGCAGTAATATCTGCCCCTACCCAACCGGCTATACTGGGAAGGCAGTAAAGAAGACCCCGGGGATTAATTTTTATCCCTACCTCGGCCGCCCTCACGGGAGGAGGAGAAGTGCAGGCAGAAATATACGGCTCCTTTCTGATCTGGGCAGGATCGAGTCCCAGAAGAAAATGGACCATAATGGTATTTCCCGCACAGACGAGAGCCATGATATCATTCAGCCTTACACCGTTTCTCAAAATAAGAGTGGTAATAACATTGTTTATGTCTTCGACTATAGCTTGCCTTAGTCTGTCCGGTCCATTCTTTTCCACATAGACTATTCTCCGAGTGACTTCTTCCCCATAAATCCTTTGGGAGTTATAGGTAGCTTCGGCATCAACAGTTTGAGAGGTATTTAGATTTACCAGATGGGCTACGACTGTGGAAGTGCCGACATCTATAGCTACAGCATAGTTTCTCTCAGTAGTATCCCCCCCTTCCACCTGAATGACCTCTGTTGTTCCTCCTCTCATTCCCAGGGTTGCCGTCACTTTCCAGTTATTCTCTCTTAAGATTCCGGGCAGGATCTGTATTATCTTGAGACCAGTCTGCATCACAGGAGTTTTCCTTTGTCGTCGGATACAATGGTAAAGACGCACGTGATCAGCTACATTATCTTGAAGGCTGGGCGGGGGAAGCTCAAGATACATTTTTTGCACCAGAGGATGGTACTCAAAATAGACTTTTTCCTTGAGGGGAGCATAGAGAGCTCGAAAGCGGTGGGCGTCTTTATCTACCAGTATTTTTCGCTTTTCTTCTCTGGACTCGGGAGGAACCTCCAGGATCACGTCTCCTTTGGCCTTGGTCTGACAAGCAAGAACATAACCTTTTTTGATCTCATCCCTGGTCAAAAGACGGGTGGGTTCAACTTTTACCGCTCCTTTTTTCAAAACGAGGCGGCATTTTCCACAGATTCCATCTCCTCCACATACGCTGTCAACGTATACCCCTGCCTGGCCAGCCGCCTCTAAGAGGCTCGTCTCTTGATCTACCTCGGCTGTTTTTCTGTCTGGCTCAAAAGTGATTTGAACTTTCTTCATGAAATCATCTTTTCGATTTTCTCTACAAAAGCCTTCTTGGGTACTACCCCGACCACCGCGTCTACGAGTTTTCCACCCTTGAAGAATAAAACAGTAGGGATTGCCTTAACCTGATATTTTCCGGGTATGATTGGGTTCTCATCAACATTAAGTTTCCCTACTTTGATTTTTCCTTCATAGTCCTGGCTCATCTCTTCTATCACCGGTGCTATCATAGAGCAAGGTCCACACCACTGGGCCCAAAAATCAACCACTACGGGAAGATCTGAATTCAAGACTTCTTGGTCCCAGGTTTGATCTGTAAAAGTCCTCTCTGACATATTCTCTCCTTTCCAACTTCTTTTCGATCTCAACAATCGATCTATTCTTGAGCTATGAAATCCCAGAGCTTTTCGTCGTTTCGAGCAAAAGAATCGGATCACTCTTCTCTTGCATTACAGAATTCCTCTGTCGTTCAAAATTCTAATGTCGTTCAAAATTCTAAGAGCTTAAGAGAGATTTGGCAGTCCATGACCTCTAATTTCAATGGTAGTAAACCTGGTCATTATAAACTTTAGTCCTTATTTCATGCTTTTTCTCTAAAGCCTCCAGATATTTGATTATCTCATTTCGGTGTGCTCCCAGAGATTGAGAGATATCAACCAGTCTGAGAGGTCTTCTTTTGACCATGCTCAGTATTCTCTTCTCCACATCCACCGCGTGAGCTCTCTGAGTAGGTCTTCTAAATTCAGCAATGATCCCGCACTTCTCTCCTAACAGTGTCCTTATATTCTCCAGGTTTTCTCGGTTGAGAGGCCCAGCAGACTCCTCTGCAGGAGGACGAACCACAGTATTCAATTGGATCCTCTCTAGATTCATCTTCCCAGTTACCCGGGCTACTCTTTCTATTTCCTCCAGAGAATCATTTATTCCCTTAACCAGCATAATTTCCAGCCAGACCTTGCCACTAAAATCTTGAGAAAAAGTATCTATTCCGGTGATGACCTCGTCAATCTTGAGTGAGGAATACGGGCGGTTCACTGTCTCGAAGATCTCGTCAGTTACCGTATCCAAAGAGGGGATAACTAAATCTGCCTCCATCAAGTCCTCGCGGGTCCTGGCTTGGTAGAGTAGAGTACCATTGGTCAGTATAGCTACAGGAATAGAGGTGAGCTTCTTGATCCGGCTGATCATCTTTCCAATTCCAGAATTCAAGGTGGGCTCGCCGGAACCGGAGAAGGTAACATAATCGATCCTTTTCCCTTGCT
>CAYYHL010000272.1:0-2767 GCA_964471775.1 uncultured Clostridia bacterium | reverse complement strand
AGAGAGTTTCATGGAGAGCTTATCAAGAGATACCATCCGATCTTCCATTTTGACATGGGACTATTGGCCTCTCAATCAGACCTCCCGGCTCCACCTGATGGTGAGCCAAGTCCCCCGGGAAACAGCCAACTCAGTCCCTTATGAACGATGGGTTCCCTGATTCTCCATTTGGATTTGGAAAATCACGATCCGATGGTTTCTGATTATTTCTTACGGAAATAAACAGAATTAGGCATTGGCAGGAGCTATCGATATCATTTGATCATTTGGGGTAAGTCATGAGAGAAGGTTACCAGAAGGTACCGATAGGTGGCCTCTGAGGGGTTTTCATAGCTCATTGAAGGCTTTCGTGTTTGGGTTCTCGAAGAGAGCAAATCTTACCGTATATACCAAGAGGGGTGTACTGCATGTCTATTGAACAAAACAAGGCCATCATCCGCCGTTACATAGAGGAAATCTGGAGCAGTGGTAGTCTAGAACGAGCAAATGAGATTATGGCCGAAACCTTCCGACATCACACCCGTAAGAGTGAGCGTCCCCTACAGCCCCTGGTGTAAATAAAGAAAAGTCGCTTTACTATGATAATCGCATCATATGATAGACATAAAAACCTTGACAAATGATTCTGAATCTCATTCAATAAAATCAAAGTACTTCGCAAAACAAAATTCTCAAATTCTAGTAGAATATAAAGAGACCAAATAGTTATTGCAGCGGAAGGAATTGTATCTCTAAAGGGCCTGAGAAAAAATCCCTAAAACGGGCGCAATCAAATATTTCCTCATGTGTAATTATTTTTGGCATTACATATATTAGTACTAATGCTCATTTCTTAAAAGGCCATCTACTCTGATACGATTGAAAATTATAGTTTTAGCGCATTTACTTATGTCTGAATGACAAAAATCTAGCCGGGAGTAATCAAACATTGATAATAATAAGCAGATAACGGAGGGCGGAATGTTCTTAATAAAAGACGTTAGTTTTCATGAAGTTTTTACACCAGAGGATTTTACCAGCGAACATAAGGACATTGCCAAAGCAGTTGAAGACTTCATAAAGGGTGAAATCACAGGTCGAGGTGATGAAATTGAAATGATTAATAACGAATTATCAAGGGAGCTCATGCGGAAAGCTGGAGAGTTGGGATTCCTGGGAATAGATATCCCGGAGAGATATGGTGGAACGCAATTAGATAAGATAAGCTCTGCTGTTGTTTCAGAGAAATTTGGATATGGAGCCGGTTCTTTCACCATAACTGAACTAAATCATACAGGTATCGGTACCTTGCCTGTGGCCTTATTTGGAACAGAGGAACAGAAGAAAAAATATCTCCCCGGACTAAGTTCAGGTTTACTTATCGGTGCCTTTGGATTGACCGAATCAGAGGCAGGCTCCGATGCGCTAAATGTTTTGAGCACGGCTACACTTTCTGAGGACGGAAAATATTATCTCTTAAACGGTAGTAAGCAGTTCGTAACCAATGGCGGTTTCGCAGATATCATCTTTACTTACGCCAAAGTAGATGGCAAATTATTCACCGCCTTCATTGTGGAGCAAAATTGGGAAGGAGTTTCTTTTGACGAGGAAGAGGAAAAGATGGGGATGCATGGTACCTCAACAAGAGCGTACCACTTTGATAATGTCAAGGTCCCGGTTGAAAACGTTCTGGGTGAAGTGGGTAGAGGTCATGTCGTTGCCCTGAATGCCCTTAATATGGGCCGTTTTAAAGTAGGATCTATCTGCATCGGAAGTGCCAAAGCAGCGTTCTTTGAGGCAGTTAAATATGCCAAGCAAAGAGTCCAGTTTGGAAGACCTATATGTGAATTCGGCTTGATAAAAGAGAAGATCGGTAATATGGCTATTCGACTCTTTGCGGCGGAGAGTATGATGTATCGCACAGCAGGCTTAATTCAGGCTAAATTAGAAGACCTAGATATGAGCTCAGATGATGCGGGCACCAGGACAGCCCAGGCACTTGAGGATTACCTTATTGAATGCGCCATTAATAAGGTTTATGGATCGGAAACCGAGGACTACGTAGTTGACGAAGAGGTTCAAATCTTCGGTGGCTATGGATATATACGGGGAAATCATCCAGAGTTAGCCTACCGAAATGCTAGAATAAATCGGATCTGGGAAGGTACCAATGAAATCAACCGGATTACTATTGTAAATACACTGATCAGAAGGATGGCCAAAGGCACATTTGGCTTAATGACGGCTTTTCAGCATGTCGCCGAAGATATAGAAAAGCTAGAACCTGCCTGTTTCGATGAACCTGGAAGGTTAGATACTCAGAAGAGATTAATCCAGATAGCAAAAAAAATCGTTCTGTTTGTTTTTGGCATGGCCTATCTAAGGCATGAGAAAAACTTAAGAGAGGAACAGGAGCTTATTGGCATGATTAGCGATATGATAATTGAAATTTATGCCATTGAGAGCGCTCTCTTGAGAAGCCAGAAGATATCAAATGCCAAAGAACCCGAGAGAGCCACGATCCCGGTCAAGATGACGAAGGTTCTTTTCCATGATTCCGTTGAAAAAATAGGCTTCCTAGCTCAACGAGCATTAGAAGCTACGGAAAATGGGGAATTGTTGGAGAAGCATCTTGCAATGATTAGAAGAGTAATGCTTTCACCGCCCATAAATACTGTAACCTTAAGGAGGAATATTGCTGAAGCGATGATTCGATATGGCCGTTATTTTTTTTAAACTTTTCTTTGACAGTTGCGAGGGTGTGAGGAGCCGCAAACCCGCGTCAATA
>CAYYHL010000271.1:0-2769 GCA_964471775.1 uncultured Clostridia bacterium | reverse complement strand
ACTGCGTCGAGCATGCCTTTGTGCACCACAGCCCAGAAGGGGTCATCTCCCCCGTGGGTAACCAGACGAAAATACATATCTTTGACATCTTTTGCCGGATCTACATCAACTACTCCAGCCACCGGGCTTATTGTCCAACCAATGACCAATCCAACGAGAAGAGCTGCGACTAATACACTATGTCTTTTTATAAGCATTTTCTCCTCCTTAGTTTGTCTATAATCCTTGCTTTCAAGAATTTTCCCAAGGATCATGGGAGATTCCCCCTGCTCTTCTCAAAATGGTTCAGCACTTCTTGGATGCGCACACGAGAAAAGTGACTATTTGACACCTTTATTTGGGGAATCTTTCTCCTACCCAAGCTAGAGTAGCCTGCCTATTTCGTCACCTCCCTCCGGCCTCCTATTTCTAGCTTTTCTTTCCTGAAGGCAAGATCCACCTCAATTTAACACATCTATTTTTTTGGTCAAGCGTCTCTTGCTAAACAACCGTTCTCCGAAACAATGTCCATTTATCCTGAATATCCTGTACGTCAACAGTCAATATCCCCCTCCCATACTTCCTGCAGGTGCATCTTTAGCTCGCGGTTGTGGCTATTTGGATTTGGACGAGTTCTCCTATTCCCGTCAGGGGTCTCGCTGGTGACGTTCTCCTGGCCCATCTACCCCGTAAATTTAACAAACCCCTGACTATTTGATATGATGTAAACGTAAGCTGCAACAGAATGAAAGTAAGCTACTCCAAGCTCTCACTCTTCAAAGAGTGCCCTTTCAAGTACAAGTGCCTTTACATAGACAACCTCTGGCACTTGAGGAAAGATAAACCGTATCTTAGCATGGGAAATAGTGTTCATCTTGCCCTGAGAGACTTCTTCCGGCTGACGAATAGAAGTCAACGTACCCTTCAGAATCTTGGAAAGCTATTAAAGAGAAACTGGATAAGAAAAGGCTACAAAGATGATGGAGAGGAAAAGGAATATGCACTGAGGGCATGGGAGATGCTCTCTCGATTCTATGAGACTTCTAATCCATACATCATACCCCTGATGGTCGAGCAGAATTTCTTCGCGAAAATTGAGGAAAACCTCGTTTTCTCAGTGAGAGTAGATCGGGTAGATAGACTGTCTGATGGAGGCTATGAACTTATAGATTACAAGACAGGTAAGAAGACTGACGTTGAAAAAGAAGATGAGGATCTCCAGCTCACCATCTACTATCTTGCGCTGAAGCACCGCTACAGAATAAGACCTACAAGATTCACCTACTATTTTCTTGAAGATGACAAAAGGGTGACTACCTCACGGACCGAGAAGCAAACTGACCATGAGCTGAGGAGCATAAAAGGCATTGTGAAGAAGATAGACACTACCCAGGAATTCCTACCGACTCCTAACCCTTTTTGCTCCTTTTGTGATTTTGTTGAAGTCTGTCCTGCTGAAGAGGAAACGAATAAGAGGAGACAATTCATGGCATAGCCACTTCCTCTTGTGGAAGCTATGGCAAATGTTCTCGGACTAATGTGCCAAAAGTTTCTCCAGGAAGGATTTGAGATTGGGGAGGGTTCTTCTTTCATAAAGATTGCAGGACAAGATGCCTATAAATTTGAACTTATCAGGCCCCAACTATCCACCGAGCAGCTGCTTGAAGACTGTCCACCCATTAAATATGTATGGCATATCGTGGCTTGGAAGAAAGGTTGGTATCTCATCACCTATTTCAACTTTGATAATGCTCTTCCTGACCCTCATTTTTCTGATTTTGACATGCTCCTTCGAGGTCTTAGGTTTGTAAATCGAAATGCGAGTGAATCGAAGGTTTAATAAAGTAAAACAGGTGAGGTTGAAGAAAAGGCTAACTCAATATGCTTTGGCTAAGAAGGTAGGTACATCTCCTTGGCGGATTTCCAGGGTGGAAAGAGGCATGACCAAGATTGGTGAAGATGAGAAAATAAAGATTGCTAAGGCATTGGGAACCGAGGCAAAGAAGATTTTCTTTGATTCAGCGGTAAGATAAGATGGGACAATACAGCTCAACATGGATGGTTGCGTCCGTGTCCACCAAGATCCTGATGGTATTGCGAATCACCCGGCGCATTTACAAAAGCTCGCTCGGGGCACCCTCTGAGCACAAAATAAGGGAAATTTCAGTTGCTGTCAACCTATCTTGGCCCGAAAGAGTGTGGGGAACTTTGGTGGAGAGTTGATCACAGGGTCTTCCCCTTGCCAACTACGGCCGGGTCTAAACACAGGAGCTATATCGATCATAGACGCCAACATGGCCAAGAAAAAAGAGATGTTGACAACCCGCACAAATGTTATATGGTAGCACTCTTCCAATTGTCCCCACCGGCAAGGAGGTGACATTCACGGGATGAACCGTGGATCCTCTTTTCCTGAAGTTATGATGTGAGGCTGAGTCAGGTGCAAAATAGGGCACCGAGGGAGGCGCACACATTAACATAAGGAGGTAACAAATGCCCACTTATATCACCCTGTTCAGTTGGACGCAGAAAGGCATAGAGAATGTCAAGGAGAGCCCGGCCCGACTGGATGCGGCGAAGAAGCTATGTCAGGCAGCCGGAGGCGAGTTGACAGAGTTCTACACTACAATGGGGCGGTACGACGGGGTCGTTCTTCTCGAACTCCCGAACGATGAAGCAGCAGCGAAGGTAGCTCTCGCCATTGGGTCCGGAGGCAGCATCCGTACGGAGACCCTCCGTGCGTTCACGGAGGATGAGTACCGGAGAATCATCGCCGGTCTGGCCTGAGCA
>CAYYHL010000270.1:0-2770 GCA_964471775.1 uncultured Clostridia bacterium | reverse complement strand
AGTTAGCAAAAAAGTCTGGTTAGGTTTTAGAAAATATCACATTTTTGACAAAAACTCGGGTCAAAGACTCCGCAGCTCCCGGGAAGACTAGTGTTCTCCTAAACAACTCATGGCTGCGATCTTTCTGGAGAACGGTGAAGCGACTAGACCCACTTCCTACAGTAATCATCGCCACAGGTTTCCTGATTGAAAAGAGACGTTGAAATGAAGGTGCTCTTGCTCGATTCCTCACAAGTCGACATTATTTCAACCAGGAAGGTGCCCAAGTCTGTAGCAGGGAAAAGTTCAGAAGAGATTTGCGGCTATCATAACTTCCAGAGCCCTCAATAGAAAAAGAATTTCAGAAAATGATGTCAGGAAGAATCCCTAGGTCCGTTTATGCGGGAGACACCCGGAAAATAGCTCGCAACCTACTGGGGAAGATTCTGTGCTGCAAAACATCCGAAGGCATCGCCAAGGGCAGAATAGTTGAAACCGAAGCCTATTGTGGGAACAAAGACCCAGCCGCCCATGCCTATAAAGGAAGGACTCCCAGGTCCACGATAATGTGGGGTAGACCAGGAGTTGCCTATGTATATTTCGTCTATGGGATGCATCACATGCTTAATGTGGTAACTGAGAGAGAAGGAACCCCAGGCTCTGTTTTCATACGAGCACTTGAGCCAATAGAGGGTATTACACTAATGAAGCAAAGAAGAAAAACTCAGAATGCCAAGAATCTAACCAATAGTCCGGCTAAGCTTACCCAGGCACTGGGCATCACTATGCAAGATAACGGAGTGGACCTTGAAGGTGCGCACCTTTGGATTGAGGAGGATCGAGGGGAGAAATTTGAGATTGTTTCTACGGGTAGAGTCGGTATCAAAGCGGGAAGAAATCTTCAACTGAGATTTTATATAAAGGGGGATGATCACGTGTCGAAAGTTTGACAATTACCCCCCTCAGAGACTATAATAATCAGGTCAAACACAGGTGATGGCCTCAATAAGGGGCAGGAGAAAAGGCGAGTTATTCAGAAAGATCAGGAGGCGAAAATAGAAACCTTCTGGTCAGAAGAAAGAGTGACCGCCAAGCTCATCCACAGATAGACCCGTTCCTTCAGAATGACAAGGACGGGTTTTTTCTTTTCGAAGAGACAGCCTCACCAAAGGCAGGGATTGTAGCATTGTCGTACTGATTTCTTTTCGCGGTCTTCCTTGCAGTTGGCTGTTGGGGAGGACCACACGGATTCTGGGTGCCTTTCCGTCCTGTCGTCCTCTGGGGATTTCTCACTGAGATGATAAACACGGTGGGCCTCAAACTCAAGAGGGAAGAATAGACGGATGGTTGCCTTCATTTCTAGGAGATTGTGAGCTATGAGATTGTCTGAATTTGGTAACCGACTTTTCGCCCGGGGAGCGGTGGGGATAGTTCTTTGCCTCGCTGCTGCAGCAGGCTTCGCAGGACAGGACCCGCTAAAAGAGGCTTGTTTTTACCATAAACTGGAAGAGAGCGAGGTTCAATGCCTGATGTGCCCCCGAAGATGCCTTATCGTGGAAGGAGCCAGAGGAGTTTGTCGCAACCGGGAAAACCGGGGCGGAACACTTTATGCCCTAACCTATGCAAGACCCTGTGCGGTATCTGTGGAGCCCATCGAGAAAGCACCTTTTTTCCATTTTGTCCCCGGGCATACGCGTCTTTGCGTGGCTACAGCAGGTTGCAATTTGCGCTGCAAGTACTGTCAGAACTGGCATATTTCACAGAAGCGTGTAGAAGAAGTGAACCATTCTAATTTATCTGCAGAAGAAATTGTCCAAATAGCCAAAAAGGAAGGCGTCGAGTCCATTTGCTTTACCTTTAGCGAACCCACCGCATTTTATGAATATATGTATGATATCGCCAGACTAGCCAAGGAAAATGGGCTTATGACCTCCATGGTTTCCAATGGTTTTATCAATCCAGAGCCTTTAAGGCAGCTCATTTGTGTTATGGATGCGGTGAAAATTGACCTTAAAGCTTTTTCCGAAAGCTTCTACCAAGAAGTCTGCTTTGGAAGCCTTGAGCCTGTGCTTAATACCTTGAGGATCCTGAGGGAGGAGGGCACGTGGGTGGAAATTGTTAATTTAGTTGTTCCTCCCTTTAACGACAATCCTGATGAGATCAAGAAGATGTGCCAATGGATTAAGAAAAATCTGGGAGACGAAGTGCCACTGCATTTCACCCGTTTTTTCCCAAGGTATAAACTAACTCACCTACCAGCCACGCCGGTTCAAACCCTGGAGAAGGCGATCGAAATTGCTAAAGAGGTGGGACTTAAATATGTCTATATTGGCAATGTCTCTGGCCACAAATACAATTTCACTTATTGCCCTGACTGTGGCAGGTGCTTAATGAAGCGAATGAATATTTTCCTGTTGGACAACAAAGTTATGAACGGCAGGTGCACGTTCTGCGGGGAGAGAATTCCGGGTATCTGGGGAAAGGGGTCTGAGAAAGGGTAGGGAAGGGGAGCAATGCTAAAAGGTGTGAGTAGAAAAGTTTGGATTCTACTGATTGTGCTCATAATACCGGTTTTGCTATACTCTCTATATAATCTAAGGCATTCCTCAAGCACCTCAAACACCACAACTTCAGCCTCACCGAAGGCGGAAAAAGAGCCCTTCTTGAGAGAAGCCATGTTCTACAAAGTCCTGGCTGGAAATGAAGTTCAGTGCCAGATGTGTTTCAGGAAATGCATAATTCCTGAGGGAAGACGGGGCGTTTGCAGAAACAGACAAAACTACAAAGGGAA
>CAYYHL010000269.1:0-2782 GCA_964471775.1 uncultured Clostridia bacterium | reverse complement strand
CCATTGCCACATCCATAGGACTTCCTCCTCCGACTGCCACAACAAAATCACCCTCAAAATGTTCAAAAGCCTTGAGGCCCTTCTCCACCGTTTCCACAGAAGGGTTAGGTTCCACCTCATCGAAAACTTCTGTCTGAATCTCGGATGATCTAAGATTAACCTTTATCTCATCCAACAGGCCAGCCCCAGATACTCCAGGATCCGTCACAATCAAGGCTTTCTTTCCAAGAGGCTTAGCCAGCTCCCCCACCTTCTCTGCCGCACCAATACCGTAGAAAACCTCCGGGGGTACCCGGAAAAAAGAGGCTTTCTGAATTTCCATGCCCTTACCTCCTTGTTAGGATATTCTATATCTTTTGGCCTTCTCTCTCACTCTTCGAGCTTCCCTTCGGCACTTTCCAGGATAGCAGCTCTGTCAGCTGAGGAAACATTCTCCGAATAAAGATGAAGAAAACCCTTGTTAATCTTTGCCGCAAGAGGCCTCCACTTCCTTCTTCTTTTTGCCAGCTCATCCTGAGAGACTCGGAGCTCCAGGCTCCTTTCAGGGATATCTATGACGATAACATCGCCATCCTCAACCAGAGCAATAGGGCCGCCTCGAGCTGCCTCCGGACTCACATGGCCTACACAGGGACCTCTCGTGGAGCCGGAAAAGCGACCATCAGTTACCAGAGCGGTCGTCTTGGCCAAACCCATCCCGCAAATGAGAGCCGTAATCATATGCATCTCCCGCATGCCCGGTCCTCCCGCTGGCCCTTCATACCTGACTACAATGACGCATCCGGCCTTAATCAAATTATCCCTCACCGCCTGGATAGCTTCCTCCATCGAGTTAAAAACCCTGGCCGGACCCTGATGAACCCACATCTTCTCATCCACGGCCGACTTTTTGACCAGAGCTCCATCCGGAGCCAGGTTTCCTCTCAAAATGCTAACCCCTCCGTCCGACCTTCGAGCATTGGTCAGAGGGCGAATTATTTCTCTATCTTCCCATCGAGCTTCCTTCCCTATGGTCGCCAAGTTCTTCCCAGTTACACCCCCGGTGTCTTGACAAAGAAGAGAGTTCAAAGACGCTATTACAGCGGGCACTCCCCCTGAGCGATGAAAATCATTAACAGTATAGGGCCCCGAGGGAACAACTCCCACCAGATAGGGAGTGCTCTGACCGATTTCGTCAATTTCGTCCAAACTCAAGCTAATACCCAACTCATGGGCTATGGCAGGAAGATGTAGAATAGCATTGGTGGAGCCACCAATAGCCATATTTACCCGCAGCGCATTAATGAAAGACTCTTTGGCAAGAATAGAGGAAGGCCTCACATTCTCCTTTATCAGCTCAACGATGCGAACCCCCGCTTCTTTGGCTTGCCGCAGCTTCTCTGAAGAAGTGGCAGGCGTAGTGGCGGACAGAGGAAAAGCCATCCCCAGGGCCTCACAGAGGCAGGCCATGGTGTTGGCTGTACCCATCATGGCGCAGGTCCCAGCGCCTGGACAGGATATCTCTTCAATCTGGTAAAGTTCTTCCCTGGTCAGCTTCCCTGCAAAGAATCTGCCGGCGAATTCCCGCATATGGGTAAGAGTAATTTTCTTCCCCTGGTAATTTCCCTCCTCCATGGGACCGGCGGGAACAAAAACGGAGGGAATATCCACCCGAGCACTTCCCATAAGCATTCCCGGTGTAACTTTATCGCAACTGGAAAGAAAAACAGCGCCGTCAAATTGGTGCGCCTCAAGCATTACCTCAACTGAAGCAGCGATAATCTCTCGGGATGGCAGCACATAATGCATACCTCGATGCCCCTGAGCCAATCCATCACAGACCGCGATGGTATTGAACTCAAGAGCAACACCTCCAGCCTCGGCTACGCCCCTCTTAACCTGCCGAGAGACCCCTCTGAGATGAATGCACCCGGGAACAATTTCATTCCAGCTGTTCACCACGGCCACCTTCGGTTTAGAGAAGTCCTTCCTCCCGAGACCCACCGAAAAAAGAAGAGCCCTATGGGCGGCTCGTTCTATTCCTTGGGTAAGGATCCTGCTTCGCAGCATAGGCTTGGGTTTCATCTTCCCTCATCTCGCAGGATATTCAAGAAATACCTCGGGACTCTTCCCCCTCGTCGCTACATAGCAGCTTCGGATTGTGTCTGCTCATCTTCTCGATGATGCCTGCGGCACCTTACGAAGATCATCCCACCAGACAAGCCAAAGACACTATCAATAAAGCCTTACAACTTCTACCGCGGCCTTGGGACACTCCTGGACGCACATATTACAAAAGGTACACTCATCTTCGTTATCAAAAATAGTAACTATCTTTCCGTTCTCTAGCCTGAAAGCATCCACTGGGCACATGTCTGTGCACTTCTGGCAGCCGGTCTCACCTGCCTCGCAGAGTCTCTCATTTATCTTTAAATTCACGAACATTCCCATGTCCAGCTTTCCTAGCTTTGATTCAATATCTTTTTCACTGCAGCAACAATCTCGGCATGAAAATCCACCACAACTATTCCTGCTTCCCTCATCACCTTAGCCTTAGTTCGAGTGGCCCCACTCTCACCATGAACTATGACCGCGGCGTGACCAAATCTCATACCTGGCATGGTGTCAACAAAACTTCCCGCTATAAAGGCCACGATCCTCTTGGAATAGGAAGTTTCCTTTACAAAACGAGCGGTCTCCTCCTCCTGGAATGTTCCCGGCTCACAGAAAAGAACAATAGTCTTTGTCTCTGGATCATCCTCCAGTAGAGGAAGAAGATCAAAGAAAGCCGATCCTACTATGG
>CAYYHL010000268.1:0-2807 GCA_964471775.1 uncultured Clostridia bacterium | reverse complement strand
AGAGCCGGTGTGTTACATCACTCCTGACGGAGAGGCTAACAAGATTGAGAAGGGCCTCGCCTCAGTTGGAGCCTATTGGGCATATGAAGACGGAGTAGGATACGTACTACTGAAATTCAAACGTGGAACAAAGGAAGAGCATATACGGCGAGCGGCATCAGCAGTAAGACAGCTAGGTTACGATGTACGAGTAAGACGGGGCGTAGTCAGGTTATGAAGACAGAGAGTCTGAGAAGGGAAACGACCTCTCTCGGGGATATGAGACGGGATCTTCGGGAAAGGTTTGAGAGGTTGAAGGAAGGTAATCCTTCGCCTGATATCTCGAAGAGTTTACGGGAGCAGATGACTGCCGAGAACCTCATTAGGCGTAGAGACCTATGGAATTTTATTGAAGAACACAAAGACCAAACCAAGGATCAATTTGGCGGATGGCTGATACTTCAGGAGGTTCGGAGAACGGATAAGATGATAATGGCTGTTGACTTGTGGAATGATATGGTATATCAAAAGCTAAAGGAGGAACTCTACAGGTAGGGAGGAAGATGACACTTGATGATATGAAACGGGATCTTCGGGAAAGGTTTGAGAAGCTGAAGAAAGATAATCCTAACGCTGAGTATATGCTCAAGGCGAGTGACTTGATGGATATCCATCGAAGGGCAGAGCTTGATCTCAGACGTATAAGAGGGTCGATTAGATGTTTAAAGACGGCAGCTGAAGAATGCGATCTACACCATTTTCTTTTATGTTTCATGGAGGCAGAGTCATCTGACGGGGGACTGGCGGACCTTGCCTTAACGGTTCCAAGGGATAAGTACACGGTTGATACGTGGCATCTAGCAGGCGACTTAATGGAGGAGGTTCACAGGTTCGCTGATAAATTTGAGGAAGACTGTCTTTGTAGACCACGTACGAGAGAAGAGAAACAGAGGGAATGCGTGCTCAGAGGGTTAAGAGAAGGCAAGGCGGACTTCTTTATAGCTAGGGACTGTGGAGTAACCGAAGCTTTTGTTAGGGCTTTGAGGGAAACAAAATGACTACTCTAGATGAGATGAGGTGGGAGCTCCGAGAAAGATTTGAGAATCTGAAAAGGGAAAACCCACGTTACTCTCCTCAGGACCAGAAATCTTTAACTGCGAGACAATTCGTAAAAAAGCAAGCAGTAATTCATGGTGGCTATGCACAAACATCTTTTGATACTGACGAAAATGTCTTTCTTCCTAAAGATCAAGTAAAAAAGTTATCATCGCTGCTTACTAAGTATGACTATAAGGTTTTGGAGGCAGAGAAAATAACTGATGAAGACCTTGAAGGAGTTGAGTTTGATGTTGAGATATTTGGCGCCAGACTTAAGGGAGAACGGCATCCAATCCCAATTAAAGTTACTGCAGAAGACCTTGCAGACTGGAGAAAGGTTCATGTTCACGCACCCTTAAGAAAAGTTTCTTCCTGGTACGACAGAGGATGGGATCACCCATATTTTGAATCAGTAGTTCATAAAAAAGCAGGCGCGAGAGGAAGATAGAGAGGCTGAGAAGGCAGGGAAAATGACTTCTCTTGAGAATATGAAACGAGAACTCAGAGAACGATTTGAAAGGCTGAACCGAAAGAAATACTGTGAAAAGGCTGTAAGAGATATGATAAAAATTCTTTCAAAGGATTTTGAGGTAAGAAGTCCAAGATTAAGAGTTGATCCAGAGTTAATTCAAAGAATTTTTAAGCCGACAAAATATTATGGTGGATGGTCAGAATATGAGATTGGTACCGAAACAATGGTATTAATTCCATACCCTACAGTTAGGTCGATATTACATGAATTTTATCACCATTTAAAAAAGGTTAAGAATGAGCCAGAGTCGGAAGAGGAAGCTTGGGAATTTTCTGAAAAATACATTCCAAAATATGAATCTTTAATTCCTAAGGAATGTAGATTTGAGAATATTTATATGAAAAGGATATAGGTTTTGATGGCTTCTCTTGATGATATGAGGCGGGAACTTAGAGAACGATACGAGAGATTGAGGAACGTAAGAGAGGATGCTTATGTCGGTATAGAGGAAATAGCCTCCTTTCTCACTATACCTGAAAAAGATAAAAAACTTTATCGTACAGTTTACATCGGTGAAACTCATCCTAGATATGGAAGACGACCAGGACTTTGGTATGCAATTAGCCTACCAGGTGCGGAACTGTGGTTAAGATGGTATCCCCACCATGATAAACGTGACCAAGATAAAGCCACCATACTTCATGAATATGGTCATTACGTGTGGTATTTCGATACGACAGATGAACAAAAAAGATTATTTAGAAGGGCTTATTCAGAAGCCGAAAAATGGGCTGAAAGTGAAGCCGAAAAGTGGAGAGGTGAAAGAGTGTTTTATCCTTACTCTTCTTGGAAAGAATATTTTACTGCTCAGCGTGCTGGAAGGAATATTAAGGAAGCGTATGCTGAGGCTTACGCTTGGTACTACACAAATCCGGTTCTTCGTGAAGCATTGAAAGAGAACCGCCCACAAATATACCGAGCCTTCATAAGAATAGAAAATGAGAGAGTGAAATGACTTCTCTTGATGAGATGAGGCGTGAGCTCAGGGAGAAGTATGAGAGGCTGGAGAGAAGTAATCCTTCTCCTGGGGAATTGAGTGCCGAAGAAATCGAAGTCTGCACCGATATATTAGAGAAGCTGAGAGAAACGCGACAGATTTACATAGTTGATCTAGACTATCCGATCTCAGTAACCAAGACGCTATTCAAACTCTTTGACGCGATGAGACGGAAACGAGCGGAGAAAATCGGGATTCCCG
>CAYYHL010000267.1:0-2825 GCA_964471775.1 uncultured Clostridia bacterium | reverse complement strand
AAGCTACTCCTGCAGTGTGATAAAAGTAGATAGGTACATTGGCATGTCCATATTTCAATGTCTTCGCCGCGGCAACGGAACATGCAATCAACCCCAGGCACAAGACCGAAACCATCAAAATCACTAAAAACCTCTTGTTAATTCCTCTCATTTTTCATCTCCTTCTGCGTTTATTCTCCAAGAAATAAACTCTCCCGTTCTCTGGAAAAGACACTATCACCTCCTCTCACTTGATTTATTGCCCGCACATTGGCCAGACCTCTCAAACCAAAGAGGTATTTGACATAATCTTAGCCGATGCCTTACTCTCAAGCAACGAAAATTTGTCAGGCAAAGCTGAAAAGGTCAAAGGTCCTGAATTTTTGCTAATGACTGTGTTGAACTGAGGTTTGTCACGGAAAGTGTTTTGTTCTTTCTGGAAAGGAGATAGCAGCAAGGAGAGTGCCAGTTCCGCCTGGATTACGAGTCAGTTGTTGGGAAGTTCGAGTCGACCAGCCAGACATTTGAGATGTCGCCGAATCAATCCCACCCAGCCCTTCTCTTCTAGAGAAGACTGTAGCAACCTCGTGTGTTTATGTTATTAAACCTCTCTAGTTCTGTCAACTTTGCGAATTAAACGCAAAGAAATAGTAAGAGTGTTTGTAAGGCCAAATGGCCTTGCAAACTCTTCTAGAGAGTTCTACCTCTTCTTATTCCTCGTATGCCATACTTCTTCTCTATCTTTTCCAGAGCCACCTCTAGTCTTTGCATTTTCTCCGGCACGAAGAGCTCCATCTGTCTTTGGACAGTTAGATTGTAGACAGCCAAGCCGATCAGTCTCACTTTCCCAGCGGAAAGATCAACTTTCTTGTCCAGAAGCTCCTTTGCCCTTTGCCATATGAATTCGGTCAGGCTGGTAGCTTCCCTGTAGGTGTGACTCCGGGTGAAGGTGATGAAGTCAGAAAATCTCACCTTCAGCTGAATTGATTTTGCCCCAAGACCCTTATTTCTCAATCTTTTGCTCACCTTAGCCGACAACTCATAGAGAGTTTTTTCCAAAACCTTTCTTTCGGATATATCATGAGGAAAGGTGGTTTCGCTGCTTATGGACTTAATCTTCCTGTCCGTTAGCACCGGCGTTCTGTCAATACCATGAGAGAGATCATAAAGCCTTGCCCCGATCCTACCAAAGGTCTTCTGTAGCTCTGAAAAGGATAGTTCGCCCAGCTGTCCTATTGTGTAAATTCCTATTTGTTGAAGCTGTCTTTGCGTGACTTTCCCTACACCCCAGATTCTCCCCACAGGGAGATTGGCCAAGAAGCTTTCTTTCTCGCTTTCCTTTACTACGACCAATCCATCAGGTTTTTCCATGTCTGAGGCTACCTTTGCTAAGAATTTGTTGGGGGCTACTCCTAACGAGCAGGTGAGGCCCACCTCTTCCTTTATGCGAGTCTTGATCTCCCGGGCTATATCTTCAGCTTGCCCAAAAAGTTTTTCGCAGCCGGTAATATCGAGAAACGCCTCATCTATGGAGACAGGCTCCACCTTGGGGGTGTATGAAGAAAGGATCCTTAGCACTCTCCGTGAGACTTCTCGATATCTGTCCATCCTCGTCTTTACAAATACTCCCTGTGGGCACAGCTTTCTCGCCTGAACGATAGGTTGGGCGCTCTGGACGCCGAATGCTCTTGCCTCATAAGAAGCAGTAGAGACAACACCTCTTTCCTTTGTACTGCCACCTACAATGACCGGCCTACCTTTGAGCTCGGGATTGTCCATCTGCTCCACCGAGGCAAAGAAGGCGTCAAGGTCGACGTGGATTATTTTTCTGACGACCATTGAACCTACCTATTTCCCTTTCTGCTGGGCAAGTCATATACACAACACTGACCTTTGGTCAATTGGCTTAGGTCATGGGCTCGGAAGCTGTCACAAGTGAGTCCGTCGTGGGGAGGACAGTCTCGGATGAGATTTATCAATCCTTCTTACCTGAGCTCAATTTGAACCATTCGTCCGAAGGTCTCCAAATCTTGGTCAAATAGCTCTTTTGAACCCACCACCATAATTTTCATCTCATCCGGGCGCAGATACTCATCGGTAACCTGCAGGATCTTGTCCGCAGTCATCTCTTCCACTCGCTTGAGGTAGGTTTTGTAATAGTCCTGAGGAAAGCCATAGAATTCAAGGGAGGCAGCTCGGACTGCGATCTCCAGCGCTGAGGTATACCGGAAGACAAACTGATTGATGATAGCATTTTGGGTGTTTTCTAGCTCCTGCTGGCTTACTCTCTCAGTTCGTATACGCTGAAACTCTTCCAGAACAAGCTGGATAGCCTTCCCAGTTGCATCGGCCCGGGTGATTGAGTATGCCGCGAAGATCCCCCGGTAGGGCTGACCACCCGAAACGAAGCTACCCACCGCATATGCTAGTCCCTGTTTTTCGCGGATCTCTCGGAACAACCGATCATCACCAGCAGGGCTGCCTCCCAGGATCCGGTTCATGAAGGTGAACGGAATGAATCCTGGATCTTTCTGTCGCATCGCCGGGTGACCCATAATGATGGTGCTCTGATCTATCTCTTTATGTGCGTAGTAGACAATCCGCTCCGATTCTGGTGAAAGGGGGGGAATTTCGGGGAAGTTGATCTGGGCAGGTTCCCACCTTGCGAAGGCTGTTTGAATATTCCTAACTAGCTCATTTCTTTGGAAATCCCCTGCAACAGTGAGGATCAGGTTATTAGGATGGTAGAATTTTTCGTGGAATAGGATGAGATCCTCCCGGGCGATGTTCTGGATCGTCTCCTCGGTGGGGAACCAGCTCAAGGGATGTCCTTCAGCCACGTGTTT
>CAYYHL010000266.1:0-2840 GCA_964471775.1 uncultured Clostridia bacterium | reverse complement strand
CAGACTATAAACATAGCCCACAGCAGGGCTAAGGAACTAGATATTGATCAAATAGTTGTCGCGTCAACTCATGGAGCAACTGCTCGTAAGGTATTGGATGCTTTTCAGGACATGGACAGTAGGATTGTAGTGGTAACCATCTCCCAGGCCTTCGGCCCGGAAGGCTGGATAATGGAAGATACAGTCCGCAAGGAACTAGAAGAACGGGGTGCCACTGTTCTAACTGGTCTACACGCTCTGGGGGATGATGTTAACACTGCTTTTCCTCCAAAAGAGCAAGTATCCGCTTTTAACGCGGTTGTGGCCGAGACCCTGCGCAGGTTCTCTCAGGGGATGAAAGTTTGCGTGGAGATTACCCTGATGGCGGCGGAAAGTGGAGCTATCAACGTTGAAAGAGAAGTTGTAGCTATAGGGGGTACAGATCACGGGGCAGATACGGCCGTGGTGATAAAACCTGCCTACGCACGGACATTTCTTAGCTTGGAAGTCAGAGAAATTCTCGCAAAACCTAGAAAAACCTAGGTAAATCTCCCTCTGTTCTTCCTCTTCTTAGGTTTCGAAGAAAGGCAAGAGCTTATCTTTCTCATAACATATTTCCTATTGTCATGAATATTCCTACAGTATTCATCCATAATAGAGCATTTCTTTTTTTGACCGAGCCTGAAAGTAGCTTTCCTGCACTCTCTTGGGTGCGTACCCATTGGGGTTTCATCCTCGACCTTTCACTGAATCAAGAAGCACGATACCGAGGTATGGTTAGATTCTGCATGATTTGGGACGTATCGTTTTGGTTACTCTTTGTCCGACTGAATTGCTGCTTTTGACAAATTCTGTCCTTGTGGTAGAGAAGTCCATATATCGACCTGTCCTTATCACAGAACCGGAACCTAGTTAGAAAAGAGCAATAACAAACTTCACCTGTTCGAAATCTGGGAAGGGGATAAGATTGAATTTTGAGCAAAAAATTGAGGAGTTCATGAGAAAAGTGGGGCTTGCCAAGGACAAAGATATAAAGCAGCAATTAGTTAGTAGGATTAGGGAGGAAAAAGAAACAAAGACAGAGATGTCAGTGGATAGAATTATTTCCCAGATTAGGAATGGTCAATTGAAAGATGCCAGCCTTGATGTGATACTATTAAGTAGGCCCCGTTTATTTAGCAATTTCCTCAATATGCTACGAACAAATCTAGATCTCCTTTTTCGTACCTCTGATGTATCTTTTCAGAAGAATGCCTTCCTTTTTGTTACGAATTTGACTACCAATCTCCAATCGTTCTTGCCTTGTTGGAATTTGCAGAATGAAGATGTTCATTCAGGGGACGTTCTAGCGACGAAACAGATTTACCACGAAATTAGTGAGAATCGAGGTCTGCTCGGAAAGTGGGAAAAGGATCATTCAATCCTTTGCAAAGAAGCGTTTTCCGTTCTAGTTCAGATAACAAAAGAGCGACTTCAGAGTGAAGGTATTGACAGCGATGATTCGCAAATAACTGCGAATAGGATAGTAGGTAACAGTATTGAACACTATTTGGATCACATGTCTGGTTTCATCGAAAGTAGCAATTTGAGAAGAATTACTGAGATGAGGAATAATGGATCCACTTTAACCGAGATAGGAAATGACTATGCAGCTCATTTGCAGGAAGCTATGTGGCTCGGAGCATCGTTTGTAACTACCAATCCCCAGTTGGTTTACTTGAATTTAGAAAGAGAATTGGATATCACTGATAGTCGAGTTGATGCAATGATTAGCCCGTTTTTCAATACCAATCAATCGGCAAGAGCGGACGACGTTAAGGAAGAAAGTGTTGAGCAACTCATAGATATCTTTGTTTCTGAAGTTGTTCTAAATAATGCCCGCTTGCTGAGAAATATTTTTCTTTTGACCAGTGGCAATATGGGGTATGTCTGCCTTCAGGTCAATCCAAGAAATCACGGAAATGTTGAGAAGATGTTGGACCAAGCTCTTGGACTCTATCTATATCTTCTTAAGGAATTGAGCGGTATTCCCAACGTAGTGTTTAAGCTACCTGGAACAAAAGCTGGTCTGGAAGTTGCAGAAATTCTAACGCGGATTGGTATTGGAGTTACCATCACCGTGGAGTTTGGGTTGTTTCAGCTTGTTCCTTTTGCCGAAGCAATTAATTCGGATGAAACAATTGCATCTCACTTGGCACTAATGAACGGACGACTTGCGTTTCCAGTGCGGGACGAGTTGCTCTCTTTAGGAGTTCCGGGTGCCAGGAGAGCAGCACAGTGGGCTGGGGTGGCTGTAGCTAAGAAAGCTCACAGGCTTCTATATTCTAAAGAGAACTTAGGTTACGATCCAGCCAAAGTCAAATTGTTAGTTGCCTCACTGAGAAATTATGACGACTTCTTCCCGGATGTGACAGAACTGATAGGTGTTCCCATAATAACGGTTTTTCCAGATATTCGACGCCAGTTTGATAGTCATCCGCGCATTCTAAGACCGACAGTCGTACAAGACCCAATCGATGAGTCCATTTTTGGCGTACTCCGTCGAAGTGAACTGTTTAAACAGGCATATTATTTACCTGGTGATCCAGAGGTATTCAGACCTAAGTCTGTACTTTGTCTAGATAAGACTCGTGAAGTGCAGAATTGGGCTCCGGTAAAGGCTACGTTGGATGGTTTTACTAGTGCTCATGAGACAACGAAGGAGAAGCTTCGGGAGAAAATGAAACATCTTAAGACCAACTTCCTGTAGGGGACGATTCCTGTGGACCATAACCTGCTCACATGAGGGCCCGGTGATCTGTGAGACGTGGCCGCTGGAGAGGCTTGTTCCACAGGACTTTCTCACTTTGGTGATACCGACT
>CAYYHL010000265.1:0-2860 GCA_964471775.1 uncultured Clostridia bacterium | reverse complement strand
AACCCTCAATTTGCCCAAAGCTCTCTCCTGGATTTGCCGGATTCTCTCCCTGCTGACTCCGTATTTTCTCCCAATCTCTCGCAAGGAGTAGTTATCTTTCTCTTCCAGTCCAAAACGAAGTCTCAGTATATCTGACTCACGCTCATCCTTAATGACTTCTTCAAGGAGCCCCCTCACCTCCTCCTTAAGCATATCCAAAGTAAGCTTATAGACCGGGGGAGGAATGCTCGCGTTGGAAACAAAATCAATCATGGGAGTGTCCTTATCCTCTCCCACCAATGTATCAATGGACACAGTAACCTGGCCCACTCCCATGGTTTCTTTGATTCTCTCAGCAGGAATGTTCACCCGCTCAGCAATTTCCTCGGAAGAAGGCTGTCTGCCCAGCTCCTGCTCCAGTTGCCGGGAAATTCTGCTGAGTTTGCGCATAAGATGGGCTATATGGACGGGAATACGGATACTCTGAGATTGATCGGTAATAGCTCTAGACAATGCTTGACGGATCCACCAACTTGCATAAGTGCTGAATCTCTTTCCCGATCTATGATCAAATTTATCCACCGCTCGGGAAAGACCAATGTTACCTTCTTGGATAAGATCAGAAAAGGAAACTCCTCTCCCTGCATATTTCTTGGCAAAGCTTACTACCAGACGTAGATTGGCCTCCATCATTTGCTTTCTATTTATCTCATAAACAGATCTTGCCTTTTTCATCTCTTCCAGAATTTGCTCTACTCTAATTCTGTCCTCTTTCGGCTTTATCTCGTCAACGTGCCCGCTCATGCTCTCCAAGAAATCAGCTATCTCTCTTACCCTGTCCAAATCTCCCTCCACATCATTCAGATCTTTCTCCAAACCATCCTTTCTCTCAAACATACTCAAAAGATATGGGTTGCATTTAATGAGTCCTGCTGCTTCCACTACCCGCCGAATGAACTCTTGCTTACCTTCTTGTATCTTCTTGCCCAGCGCCACTTCCTGTTCCCGAGTAAGCAGCGGTGTTTTGCCTATTTCTTGTAAGTACCTGCCTATCGCACTCAAGGAAGATCCCTCGGTATCATTTCCCCACCTAGGTTCACTTCCCCTTTGCCTATCCACGAATATCTCCTGTCCCTCTCTTTTTTCTGTCCAGCTCCAGACTCTTCTCTCTTTGGACAAAATCAGGGGAGACCAGCAAATGAGCTGGATCCCCTTTTGCCTAAAAGGAAAGTTCGCTCAGTCTACCAGAAATTTCTAATCGGTCAATTGAGTGCATTGTGGCTGGGATTTCTTGACGCGGGGCGATCATTGTGCTATATGTTGAAGGCAAGAAAGACTCTGTACCCAGGGGAAGCGACGCCAAGACATCACCGTTCTATCCGCAGAAGCAATGAAAAAGACGTCAAAAGGGGCAAAAACAATGGTCAGGATCGAGACGGCTCTGATGAGCGCTGCCAACAAAGAGGGAATCGTTGACTTTGCCAGGGAACTCGTCAATATGGAAGTTCAGATTCTTTCTACGGGAGGGACAGCCCTCATCCTCAGGCAAGCAGGCCTTCCGGTAAAGGAACTGTCTGAAGAAATTGGTATTTCTCCTATGTTGGGGGGAAGAGTAAAAACTCTGCATCCTAACATTCATGCTGGCATTCTTGCCCTGAGGGATAATCCCAAGCATCTTCAAGAAATGAAGGCTCTTCACGTAGATCTCATCGACATGGTAGTGGTGAATTTCTACCCGTTTGCCCAGGTAGTAAACAAAGAAGAAACTACATTGGAGCAGGCTCTCGAAAATATCGACATTGGGGGACCTGCTATGCTACGCTCAGCCGCAAAGAATTTTCACTATGTAGCGGCAGTGAGTAGTCCCGAACAATATCCTGGGATCGTAAGAGAGCTCCGAGAAAACAAAGGTTCTCTCAGCATCTGGACATGTCGTGATTTGGCCAAGCGGGTCTTCCGATCCACCGCCTGCTATGACGAGTTTATAGCCAATTACCTGGGAGATGAACAAAAGGAAACGTTCCCCGAGATAGTAAATCTCAATCTTGGAAAAGTAGAGGACTTGCGATACGGAGAAAATCCGCACCAAAGGGCGGCCCTTTATCTGGACTCTGCCAGAGGAGAAGCATCCACTTCCTCATCTTGGCAGATATCCGGAAAGAAGCCCTCTTTCAATAATTTGTTGGATCTAGATGCCGCCCTCAGAATAGTCAGGGAATTTGCCCGGCCCGCCGCGGTAATAATAAAACATACTAATCCGTGCGGGCTTGGCTGCGCCTCCTCCCTACCAGAAGCGTACCGGAAAGCCCTCAGCGGAGATCCTGTCTCTGCCTTTGGTTCGATTGTAGGGCTGAACAGGATCCTGGACAGAGCTACGGCTCTGAGAATAGCTTCTCAGAGGAGCTTCATTGAGGGAATAATCGCTCCTGGTTACCAAGAGGAAGCTCTCCAGGTTTTGAAGACCAAGCAAAAATGGGGGAAAAATGTCTGTATTCTAAAGACCGGGGCCTTTTCTACTCCACCAAAAGAAAGATGGAATATGAAAACAGTGGAAGAGGGGTATCTTTTGCAGGAGGAGGATAGAGAAACATATCTTCCGGCCCAGCTAGAAATAGTGAGCCAGAGAAGACCTTCCTCCCAAGAGGAACAAGACCTTTTGTTTGCCTGGAAAGTCTCGAAATGGGTAAAGTCTAATGCTATTGTTATGGCCAAAAATAGGGCTGTAGTGGGAGTGGGTGCCGGCCAAATGAGCAGAATAGACTCCACCCTCATCGCTATTCGAAAAGCCGGCGTAAGAGCAGAAGACGCAGTTTTGGCCTCAGATGCCTTCATTCCCTTCCCCGACGTAGTTGAGGCAGCGGGGAAAGCAGGAATAACTGCC
>CAYYHL010000264.1:0-2872 GCA_964471775.1 uncultured Clostridia bacterium | reverse complement strand
GTCACTTGGGGAAAAATGTGCCTCGAAACTGGGAAGAACAAAGCTCTGTCTGTCTACCGCATCAATATTTTCCTGGTGGTATTCAAGAGGTATCTCGGCACGATTTCCCCTTGCTCCACAGGAACCCTCTTCCCGTCTTCGACGGCACGCATGTCCCGAATGTCACTTGGGGAAAAATGTGCCTCGAAACTGGGAAGAACAAAGCTCTGTCTGTCTCGCACATCAATACTTTGCTGGTGGTATCAAGAAAGGATTCCAGGTGAAAGAGAGAGTCTTCCAGTGAGAATGATTTTGACACCCAGCAGTTTATGAAATAAAGTAGAACTGATTCGATTTATTCGCTGAATTCTCCGGTGGACTACCTCAATCACAAAAAGGCACCTGGACTTCCGGGAAATGACACAGACGGGAGGGCCTGCCGGGAGGTTCCGTGCGAGGCCGTAATGAATTGGAGCAAGAAGCCACTTTGCCAAAGACCAGAGTTCTTGCTATTGTCGGTCTTCTTCTAGCTGGGGTAATCTTCTCTGGTGGACTATCCCTGTGTGAGGAGAAAATCTCCTTACCCAGACTGCTTTTGGAGCCCTCCCGACTTTATCCTGGTCAGTTTCTGGTGGTTTTCGTGGAAGGAGTCGATCCTGACGATGAGGCATCCTTCCAGACCAACCTTCTTCAAACAACTCTTAAGGCCTACCCTTACCGTCAGGGACTCATCAGCTTAGTAGGAGTGGACTGCCGCACGCCTCCGGGTGAGTATACTATCTCAGTCCAGATGAGACAGAAAGACCTCGGACTGTGGCAAGAGAAGCTCAAGTTTGTCCTCGAGCCTAAAACCTTCACCACTCAGCATCTTGAGGTGAGTCCGAAAAAGCTTGAGGTGCGGAGCCGAGAAAAATGGCAGCAAGATCTTCCTTCCATCCGGGAGGCCAGGTCAAAAAGCTGTGATTTGCCTTTATGGGAAGGAAGGTTTCTCGCACCCTTGAAAGGAAGAAAGACTGCCGATTTCGGCCTCATCAGGTACGTCAACGGAGAAGAAGCAGGAAGGCACTCGGGGGTAGATATTGCTGCTCCCAACGGAACTCTGGTGCCGGTAGCCAACTCCGGGACAGTCTGTCTGGCCAGGTTTCTGAATGTCACCGGCTATACAGCTATGGTTGATCATGGTCTGAATCTGTTTACTTCCTACTGCCACCTCGAGAGTCTTTTAGTGAAGAAAGGTCAAGAAGTACTCAAGGGCCAGAATATTGGCCGGGTCGGCTCCACTGGCTTTGCTACCGGTTCTCATCTTCATTGGGGAGCTATCATTGGCTCCGTCTTCGTGGATCCCTATCTTCTGGTGGAAAAGGATCCTCTGGACATTTTTGATCGAGAAACTGGATAGATGCGCTAGAAGACGGTAAGCTGCCGGATAGGTACTTAAGGAACTAGCTACATCCAGTTTTGGCGCAGAATGGGCCAGGAGAGTCTTGTTTTGAACGGAAACGAGAAAGCGGGAGGTAGCCAAAGGAAGGAGTGAGCATGGATAATCTTGGATTCGGACCGGATCTATCTTGTACTAAGACTGTTGGACCTACCAGGGTAGAAATCAATTTGGACAATATTGCCTATAACATTCAGCAGATTGGTAGAAGTGCTACTCCTGAGCTCAAGGTAATGGCAGTTGTAAAGACAGACGGGTATGGACATGGGGCAATCCAGGTCGCCAGGGTTGCCGCAAGGTGCGGAGTTGAATGGTTAGGTGTGGCCAAACTTGAGGAAGGGGTGCAGCTACGTGAGGGTGGAATTCAATCACCGATTCTTATTCTAGGATTATCTCGGCCGCCGCAAGCCCAGGAAATACTGAAATACAGATTGTCACAGACCGTTTACACTAAGGAGTTGGCGAGAGCATTGTCGGCTCAGGCTCAACGCCTGGGTCAAACCGCCAAAGTCCATGTGGAGCTAGATACAGGGATGGGTCGAGCGGGGGTTATGCCGGAGGAAGCAACAAGCTTCTTCAAGGAGATTTCCCATCTTCAGGGTATTAAAGTGGAGGGTGCTTTTACCCATTTTCCGGTAGCAGACAAGAAAGATAAAAGTTTTACTGAACTACAGATCAAAAGGTTCAAAGAGACTATTGCCAATTTAGAAAAAGAGGGAATCCCTATTCCTCTGAAGCACGCGGCAAACAGTGCGGCCACTCTGGATATTCCTTCCTCCTATTTTGATTTGATAAGACCGGGGATTGTGCTGTATGGATTATATCCTTCGCCCGAGGTAAGTCACAGGCCCCATCTTAAACCTGCTATGAGTTTCAAGACTAAGGTAGCCTTCCTTAAGACTGTGCCTGCCCACATCAGCCTCAGCTATGGGAGGACCTTTACCACCAAAAAAAAAAGCAGGATTGCTACTCTCCCGATAGGCTATGCGGATGGATACACGAGGGCTCTATCTAACAAGGCAGAAGTCCTTATCAAAGGGAAAAGGGCTCCCGTGGTGGGAACCATATGTATGAATATGACTCTGGTAGATGTAACTCGAATCCCGGATGCAGAAGTAGGTGATGAGGTGGTTTTGTTTGGAAAGCAGGATGGTGCAGAAATATCGGTAGATGAGCTTGCCTCAAAAATAGGGACCATTAATTATGAGGTTCTGTGCAATGTAGGCGAAAAAGGTCCCAGGGTATACATATCAGAAAAAGAAGCCTGAGGTAAGTCCTACTTTGACGGGGATGCTTCACAATAAAAAGGAACAAGGCGACATCTCTTTGAAAAGCGTGTACTCCGACTCTTCGGAGCCCGCAAAAGAGACTTAAGTCGTCCCTGCTCCCTGCCTAAAGTATAGCAGAGAGTAGGGCAAGGTTCAAGCAATTAAACTTACCAATGGTGGTGAGTTT
>CAYYHL010000263.1:0-2878 GCA_964471775.1 uncultured Clostridia bacterium | reverse complement strand
GAAAAATGTGCCTCAAAACGAGCAAGAACAAAGCTCCTTCTCTCTGGCACATCAATACTTTCCTGGTGGTATCAAGAAGACATCGGCACTATTGCCCTTTGTCCTTACCCTTCTGCTTTTCGATCAAAGAGCTTCTTAGCTCTCCGTGCTATGTGTTCACCCGTTAGTCCAAATACTTTCATCAGTTCCCATGGTGCCCCCGACTCACCGAATTCATCCTGTACCCCAACCATATCCATCAATAGCGGCGCGCCGTATCTTTTGCCCTGTCCCATAACTCCCGCCACAATATTCCCAAAACCACCAACCTGATGTTCCTCCGCTGTCACTATCACGCCTAACTCGTCTGCTGCCTTCACCATTGCTCTCTTGTCAATTGGTTTGATTGTATGTACATCTAGTATTCTGGTTTCAAGGCGGTATTCTTCTTTTAGAATGCAAGCTGCCCTCATTGCCTCTGGAACCATGAGTCCACAGGCAATTATGCCTAAATCCTCGTTTTCTGATTCATAATCAGTGGAAAGCTTTGTTTCAAATGCCTCGACAAAGTCTTTCTCCTCGCCCCTGTACCTCACCACATTTGCTACTCCAAACTGATAAGGAGTATCTTTCGTGGTTACTATGGGGGTCGCCTCTCTTGCATACCTCACCACTGCAGGTCCTGCAAGAAAAGCAATGACCTGGGTGGCTTTTTCTGTTTCAACTGCATCGCAAGGCACGGCCATATGCATATTGGGTAGGTAGTACATATTGCTGATTTCTTCTAGTGCCTGGTGAGTAGCTCCGTCTGGTCCTACCGAGATACCAGCATGGGCATCAGCAATCTTCACATTGAAGTTATTATAGCATACCGTGGTTCTTAACTGATCCCAATTCCTCCCGGTTACAAAGACTCCGTAAGATCCGATAAAGGCTATCTTGCCTTCCTTGGCTAAGCCAGATGCAACCAGAGCCATGTTAGCCTCAGCTATCCCCATGCTGAAGAATCTATTCTTTCTCTTGGCATGCTTCATATAGAAGTCGCTCATTCTTATGGAGCTGGTAATATCGGCCCCATGGGTGACCACCCTTTCATCACTGCCGAGCTTCTCAAGGGCTTTGCCAAAACCATTCCTGCTGGCATTCATCTGGGTCCTCATGCTCTCACCCGAGTTCCACCAGTAGTTTTTCTTAAACTTAGGCATGGAAGCTTCTATTCTTTCGTCTATATCTCTCTGGCAATTCTCCGCGATTTCTAGCAGTGCGTCTACTTTTTCCTTGGGGAACTTAGAATCTCCTATATCTTGCAGCGCCCTATCTAATGATTCCTCGCCTGACCGACCATCTTTTGGAGATATACCATGGTATCCCACCACACCCTCTGCGAAGGATACACCCTTGCCTTTGGTCGTTCTGGCAATTATTACCGTGGGCTTCTGTTTTGTCTTCTCCGCCTCATCAAGACAGGTGAGAATCTCGGCCATATTGTGGCCATCCACTTGGATAACATTCCATCCAAAAGCCCTCCATTTGTCGGCAAGGGGTTCCAATTTCATGACCTCTTCGGTAGAGCCGTCAATCTGCAGATCATTTCTGTCCACAATAGCCACAAGGTTATCTAACTTGTAGTGAGCGGCAGACATTGCCCCTTCCCAAATCGAACCTTCATCAAGCTCCCCATCTCCGTTGATGCAGTAAACCCGGAAATTCTTCTTCTCCAGCTTGGCCCTCAGCGCACAGCCTATAGCTACACCTAATCCCTGGCCAAGGGACCCGGATGAAAGCTCAACTCCTGGTAGTTTCAATCTATTCGGATGACCTTCAAAACCAGAGCCCAATTTTCTGAGTTTTACAACCTCTTCTACCGGAAAATAACCCGCCTCACCCAAAGCCACATAAAGAGCTGGGGCTTTATGACCGGTAGACCAAAAGACTCTATCCCTATCTTCCCAGTCGGGATTTTCTGGGTCGTGTCTTATCTTCTTAAGATAGAGAGCTGCAGCAATATCCATAATTGACAAAGTCCCCCCAGTGTGCCCTGAGCCAGCCGCAGTGAGAGCAATCATATTGTACGCTCTCATCTCTTTTGCTTTTTCTACGAGCTCCTCTGTTGTATAATTCGTCCTAACCTCTCCTGTTTTGCAATTCATAATTGGCATCGCATACTCCTCCTATCGGTTTTTAGGGGCACTGCGTACGGACCCTCTCTCACCAAGGCCATACTGGGTTTTCCTGCTGTCCTTCGTTCCATCTTCCGTACACCGTAAAATATGGCCGTCTGTAATATTTCATCTATCTTTACATTCTTCTCCCCTACAAGCTCATAGCCACTTTTGCCGGGCAGTTCCTTCAAGTCCCGGGGAGGTATATTTGTGGTACAATAAATCAGCCCATCAAAATCTCCGATCTTGCTGAAGAATTGATCCCATTTTTGTACCTGCCACTGATCAGGGATAAAACGCCATCCGCTACTCTTGATAACCCGGGTGAATCTCCCCGGGCCTATCTGCCCTAAAGCCTCCATACCTTTTATATAGTCATCCTTACCCACAGGTTCTTCGCTACTGTTATGGGCAACTAGAACAACTATTCCTCCTCTCTTAATGATAGGAATCACCCCGTAGGCTGCCTTTGCGGCCTGATAATGGTTTGTAGCAACGCTTCCGCCTTGGGTTAACACGATGTCGTATTCACGGTTCACGGGAATAGCAGATTGCATCTTTGCTTTTGCTACCGCCACATAATAAGCTCTATCCACATGGCCGGCAAAAACCCCTGTCACTTTTCCCTCACCATTCAAGGTCACATTCACACCGAAATCCACTCTTGCCCTATGAGCAACTTTTGAAGCAAAATCATGGCATGGATTACCCTTCAGGACCAGGTTTGTGGCATTAGG
>CAYYHL010000262.1:0-2880 GCA_964471775.1 uncultured Clostridia bacterium | reverse complement strand
CCTCAAAGAGCGAGAGGTTCTTTCTCCTGTAACTCGATAGGTTCCATTCTTCCAGATTCGATCACTTCCGCATCCAGGACACCTCGATGGCCGCTCTTCCAGAAGAGAGGGAGCTTTAGTTGAAACAGTTATCTGAGATAATTGTGATAATCTCTCATATTTGTTCCGTAGTTCCGCTAGCTCCTTTTCCAGAGTCTCTACTCGAGAACGAGGCCGAGGGCCTGGGGTTCCAGGAGATAGGATCCCTGATAAAGCTTGCAAAACCTTATTCTTCCAAAGATGAATGGAGTCTTCATTGACCGAATACGTGCGAGCTAGAGAACAAATTCTTGCTCCTTTTAGGTGCTCGAGAATGAGCTCTACCTTTCTTTCGGTATTGATTGAACGATAAGGCATTCTTTTCTTCTCCTTTCACCCTTATTCTAGCACAAAGAAAGGAGAAGTCAATACAAAATACCGAAAGATTTATACATCTTTATCACTAAAAACGTACCTACTTTTGACCATCAAAAGAATTTCGTGCAAAAGTTGGTTGACAAGTGCCGAGATTTGGCTTGCGTCTAGGAACTGGTAATCAGGACTTTGAATCTTCTGCCCTAGGATGGGTCGGTAGATCATAGATTGGTATCTCTATCTCATTCCCAAGGTTTTCAAAAACGGTTCTAACTTCGTTGCGTCCCCGCCCCGGAAGGGATGGGAAGGTAAGACGTTCGCCTCTTTGCTGCTGGCTGGATGGGAAATCTTCCCTCGGGAGTGAATGGACCTTCGTTAGTTCCAGCGTGTCTGCTCCGGCATCTCGATTCACGCGATCCAGTCCATGGTGGCTTCTGTGACTACCCATTGGCTCCCGTTTCGAACAAGTCGATATGTGTTGCCGGTTGCGCTTTCCGAAGCCTCGTAGTAGCCTCCTCGTACCATGACTTCAGTGTCGCTCGTCCACGTGATGGTGTCCACATAGAATATGAGTCCCACCTCACCTGTCTTGGTGTCTCGTACCCCGCTTGTACCGTACGTACATTCCGAGACCTTTCTCACCGGGGTGGGGGATTCTTGGAAGCGTTCCATGAACTCATCACTCGGATCCTTATGACCTTCTCCGAGAGAGAGGAAGTACACCTTGGCATTCTGTTGGAGGCCAGACGTATTGTTGTCAAACTGGAAGCGGAAAACGGCCTCTTGAATATCGCTCTCCTGACCGGTGCGGATCTTCACCGCCTTGGCGCCCACCCAGCATTGATGCGGGAAGAAGGCAACTGAATGGCCCATCATGACCGTGAACTCACCCACACCCTTGAGCTGCTGTGGTTCAATGCCGACCTTGAGATAGGTTTTTGCACTCGCTGTGGAAAGAGCGGTGACGAGGAATAGAGGCAGGATAGACAGGACTTGGAATCTTATCATTTATCTTGACGTCTGATGCGAAGTCTCCCCATTTGTCAGTTGGTTTTTGATGGTTCTAACAAGCAAATCAGGTCGCATAGGCTTGTCCTTGGTGGATCTTGGCCGACTCCTTCTCAGCGTGTAGCGAGCGTTACTCACGCTGGTTACCCAAGGATTCGTGGCGACGAGAAAACGCCCGCTGAACTACACTTCTGAGGCTGGTTCCTCGGATAGACACCTTCTAAGGAAGACGGCGGATGGGATAGAGATCCCGGTGTGCAGTCATCGTGCCTGGTACTCAGCTACATCCCTTGGCATAGCTCATGGCGAATGCAGCTGTCCGGAGTCAAAACCTTGCAAGTGTACCAGTTCCCTATTCCACGACTTCAATAACAAATCCAGCGCTGTGAGCACTCATATCCGGAGAATACATCGACTGCAACGTAGTCGCACCTATACGATAGACTCCGGCTTTTGTAGGTCTGAGCCTATAGCGCAAGATGTACTCGCCGTGAGGAAGCCAGCTCATGAAGAAATTAGTAAGGGAATCACGCTGCTCCTCATAAAACCAGAGGGGATCAGATTTCCAGCCACTTAAAAGCGTTTCGGCTTCAAAGCCAGCAGCTTTTGGATCTTTAAGATGCATATACTCAAATTGACTTCGAGTGTTAATCTTGAGTTGGACCTCTATTTGGTCTCCAACAAGAACTTCCTCGCCGGATTCTATTGGTTCTAGGTGATAGGAATCGCCTTCTTTTTTCCTTCTATAGAACCTACGCTGAAGTTTCAACATTCCTGGGCCAGATTCTTCAGGCAACTGATCAGTTGAGTATGTCCAGGTAAGACTGGCAAAGGCAATACCCGGGCCCTGTTTCTTGACTTCTGCGCTACTCTCCTCGGATGTAATCTCAAAACCTTTTTTCTGCCAGCGAATGGGCTCATCCAGCCAATCATCTGCTTTTACAACGTGGGAGTAGGTGTCCTTGACCCATTTTACTTTGAATGTCTCATCACTGGCTAAAGCGCCTCGCTGATTCAAATAATCAAGAAGAGCATAAACAGCCGCGACCGAGGCCTTCGTAGATTTCCAGACTGTGCCTTTTCGGTTGAAAAGAAGCCACTGGACCATTCCAGGGATACGCTTATCTTTAGGCCGCAGTTCCTGTAAAGTACGCAAGAAAAAGGCGTGCTTCTCGACAGTATCAGAATACCACACCCAGGAATATTTCTCCGGCGTCCAGTAAACGCCGGCTATTTTGTCCTCTCTTGCTCCATCCATCGCGACATCAAGCATATCTTGTGCTTTATCTTTGTCTCCCAGGTGAAGGTAAGTATAAGCAAGGTACGCTTTGCCCAATGGAGTCAGTGCATGTGTATGCCGCTCCAAAAACACTACCCAGGCTCGTGCTGCTTCAAACCCGGCTCTTGCCTCAGCGAATTCTTCAGGCAAATAAGAGGTAACCACATAGGCTGCAAAGGAAACAGTAGCAAGGTTTCTTT
>CAYYHL010000261.1:0-2880 GCA_964471775.1 uncultured Clostridia bacterium | reverse complement strand
ATGGTAATTTCTCCTCCTTCTGGCATCGCCTCTAAGGCGTTGAAAATGAGGTTGGTCAAGACTTCCATCAGCTCAGACCTACTGCCGAAAAGGGGCGGTAGCTCCGCTAGCTGGCCCTTCATCTTGATCGTAACTCCCTTTTCTTTGGCCTCATCCCTCCAGCGAGAAGAAGTAGAGGCGACAGCAGATCTTACGATCTCATTTAAGTGAATCTTCGCAAAATCCCGAGTTGAGAGGTCGGTGCGGGTAAAAAGCTGCATTCTTCTCACTGTGTCTCCCGCATCATGGGCTGTTCGGACAATAATCCCGAGGCGATCTTTGATTTCCTCGCTCTTGTAGCTTTCCACTCCCATCTCCAAAACCTGAGCATTCCCCAGAATAACAGCCAAGAGGTTGTTAAAATCATGAGCGAGTCGTTTCGCCATCTCTCTTAGGGCTTTGAGCCTTTCCAATCGAATGTGGGCTTCCTCTCTCTCCTTGCGCTCGCTGGTGTCGCGGACAATGGCCAACACTGAAGACTCACCTTTGATCTTCACGGGGTGCGTGCTTATCTCTACTGTCACCTGTGTGCTGTCTTTCCGTGTCAGAACAAACTCATCCGGTCCGGTGGGTTTCCCCTCAGCACTTTTGGCTAGATTCGCGGTCACCTTCCGAACTCCATCTGGGAGCAGCAGTTGCAGTTTCAGGAAGTTCTTGCCGATTAATTCTTCCTTTCTATAGCCCAGTAGCTGAGCGGCTGCCTCATTACCATCGATAAACGTTCCTTGTAGGTCGGTCAAATAGATCCCGTCCGGGGCAAATTCGAATGAGGTCTTTGACCGCTCGAGGGAATCTTTGAGCTCTTCCTCGGTCTTCTTACGCTCGGTGAAGTCCCGAGAAATCCCCATGGTACCGATTACCTGGCCCTTCTCATTATGTCGAGGTACTTCGGTAACAGAGACCCAACGTTCGGTTCCATCCGTATGAGTAACCTTTTCTAACTTGTCAACTACGGGTTTATTGAACTTCATTATCCAGCTCTCATGGGCTGAAGCCGCCTCCGCCTGTTCTCGAGGGAGAAAGTCGAACTCAGTTTTCCCAATCATACTTTCTGGAGTCGTCCCTGCGAACTCAGCCTTTGTCTTGTTTACCCTGATGAATCGATTCTTGTCATCCTTGAAGTAGATAAGATCGGGAATAGTGTCTATAAGCGACTGCAGCAACTCGCCCTCCTGAACCAGCATCTCCTCTCTTTTCTTGAGCTCGGTAACGTCCATCAGCACTCCCTGCGCCCCAACAACGCGATTTTCGCTGAACAGCGGTCGCGTGAAAGTAGAAACCCAGCGGATTTCGCGAGATTTAGTCCAAACCCGATATTCGTTTCTTTCCGTATACCCCAAAAGGACCCTCTTAAAATTGTCCGTGCTGCGTTGCAAATCGTCTTGATAGATGAACTCACCAAGAGAGTGACCCGTGACTTCTGATGGGTTATATCCACTGAGTAGTTCTATGGCCGGGCTGACATAGGTCATCACTCCGTCCTTGTCAACAGTATAGATGACAACATTTACGTTCTCTAGGAATTCGTGATAGCTTTCATAGTTTCTCTTCAGTGGTACTCCCTTAGCAGGCACCCCTCTGATAGCGCTTAACGCGCCGACGAGGAAGTAGATGCTGCCGAGGTACTGGGCTGACCTTCCTGCCCACCCGATGATGCTGCCAACAGCCTGCTGAAGGAACACCGCCAATGAGCCCACGGCAATCAGTGCGAGAGCTAGCGAATACCAGTACAGAAAACCTGACTTCGACCTAAAGAATGATCTCATAAAGAGAAGGGATGAAATAGCCAATAGGGCCACCGCAACCCCCAAGACCTCCTGCCCGAACAGCGTAGGACCTATTCCTTGGATGAAGAAGCGCGGGAGCGCATCAACAAGAACTGCCAGAGTGAGCATAGCGGTGAGGATCAGGACTCCAAAATAGGCAAGCATCACTTTTGGTCTCCTTCGCTTCGACACCGTCTCTGGGGTCACTGCCGCCAAGGTTGATGCGGCGCCCACGAGATGGAAGACTGACCCGAATAAAAGCCCAGTATTACCTATAGTGAGGAAAGCATCTGTTCCACCCGGACCGCCCAACAACCAGCCAGCGACTTGATTGGCGGAGCCAAACGCCAGCACTCCGCTACCCACTAACAGAAGGTTGAGTGAACCAGTTTTCAAATAGCCTCTTGCTGAGAGATAGGCTACCAGGAAAGCCATGATGGAGATGAACACCGTGTTCAGTACGGGGAGCAGCAGGGATGGTTCGAATACTAGTCTGATGTCTAGTATGGCCAAGATTGCGATGAGGGCTATGAATGCAGGAACCGCCGTTAGGGCAAAACGCCTAACCAGGCGTGACGCAACCCTGCCTCTTCTCTGAATCCCTTCCTCGCTCGCCGGGGACGGCTTCTCCGGCTGGTTGTCATCGGTTTCTGACGCTTCCGAGTCAGCAGCTCTTTGGTCCGAGATTGCCGGCTCACTCACGACCTTATTCTTTGCTTTGTCTTGATCGTTCATGCTGTCTACCTCCCTAACTCGGTAGTAATTTGGTCTAACCGGTTGCTAAAGCTAGCGTACCCACAATAAACTATGGCAAATGTTTCCAGTGCGAAATCCTAGATTGAAAGAATAATAGTAACTCTCAGCTTCCGTCATTCTCTAGTGCTTTTTCAACCCTGGCTTTGAGCTCATTGGAAGAAAATGGCTTGGTGAGATAATCAACAGCTCCTTTGCTCATGGCTTCCGCTTGATCTTCTACTGAACCAAACCCACTATAAATAATCACCTGGGTCTTTGGCCTTCTACTCTTTATCTTCTCCAAAACTTGAATTCCATCCAGCCCCGGCATCCTAAGATC
>CAYYHL010000260.1:0-2911 GCA_964471775.1 uncultured Clostridia bacterium | reverse complement strand
TTGTGATCAGTTTGTTCTTAAGTTCAAAAGGACTCAGGGCCTCATAGCGTCTTTCCTCGTCAGACATCTTCATGGTTCGCTCCTTTCCGTGGTCGTATACTTACAGTGAGGTGCAGGGACGGTTCCTGTTTCCTTGGATGATTGGAGGCCGAAGCTTTCCCCTGTTTCGCAGGACCAGAACTTCGGGATAACGGTCAAGCGGAGAGAAAATGTTCCCGGCGCGTCCAGACCCAGCCAGACATCAACCAGTCACCGTTCAATCAAATCCGGTGCTTTCAGCCAGTGTTGCCGGCATTTCTCGGTTGAGGAGCTCATCTCGGCCGTACTTGATTGTGTTCCTTGCGATGGCGCCGATGTCAAGAAAGAGTTGCCTTGTGAAACATAGACAAACTAGGAAGAAACCGAGCTGCCTGAAGCCTCGGATGCGGGCCTAGGGTTAGCTCCAGTGCCTAGCTAGACTCCTCTTCCGGATAATCCTGGGCCAATTTCTCACGAACTCGACGCGGCAAGATACGTAAGAAGTTTTCCCTGGCTACAAGCCGAGCCGTCTCTGGAGAAAGTGCGTCGAGAAAAACATAATACTGACTGATGGTCTCCTCGTAGTCTTCGAAATGTCCGATCTTATCCGTACCGATCATGAATCTACCAGGAAAATTCTCCACCAAAGCTACCCATCTCTCGTCTGGAATTCCGCCAGGGGCCACATCCATGGGATACACCACCCACGAAAGGTCAATCCAGAGATAAGGATAGGCCTTGAGCATGCGTCGGAGCTCTTGCAGGAGGGTGGGCACCACAACGCGGCGACTGATTCCCGCGTGAGCCCAGACAAAGCGAGTCTTGGGATGATTCTTCACGGCTTCTTCCATTTCATAGAGATAGAGAGGGTCCTCAACCCATACTGAGCTGACGTCACTGTGTACCCAAACCGGAAGATCCTCCTCGGCAGCGAAGACGTAAACAGGATCTAAGGCGATATGATTTGCGCGAGCCTGCTCTCCGTAGGTTAGTGCCGTCAGGTCGTCATGCCGGGTAAGGACTTCTCCTATTCCCTCCCAGAAATCGGGATACCACTCGAACATTCGCCTCACGTGATCGATAGCATTTCTATCCGTAGGGTTGAAACCGCAGATAAAGGGATGAAACCTTCTTTGGTCTTCTTCAGCGAGACTCTTCACTCCCCGGGCTACCAGAACATCGACTGCACTGTACCAGTACGTTCTTGAATCATCGGCGAGGTAGTACAGAGGCTTGCGGGGATCGACGGCATCCCATTTCTTGACCAGGGGTAGGCCATTGAGCATTGCATGCTCAACACCAGACTGGTCCATGGCTTCCAGAAGCACCTTCATTCCATCAGTATTCTGGAGAAAGTCTACATAATGCAGGTGGGCGTCATTGACGCGATACTGGTTCGCAGCTTTTTGGTCCAAGATACCAGAATTATTATTGTTCGCTCCTTGCGTTCCAAATATGTTTGGAATCACTAATAGAATCAGTGTCACAGCTATGAGCATTGCCATCTTGCATATCTTATTCATATTCAACCTCCGCATCATTTCAAGAAATCTATCATATAGCATAGGGAATCCTTATTATCAAATATTGATGATAAGCAAAAACCAGGTTTTTCAAGAGTCTTCAGTAAAGTTGAAAAGAGCATAAAGAATTCCGTCCGGTACAATAAGCGCGGATTCTGGATAGCATAGATCGACTCTGTTTAATCTTAGTAGTCTATTGATAAGCTTATTTGTCTTACTTCCCAATGCAGAAGCTAGAGAAGATGTGATCCAGAATATCCTCTCCTGTCGTTTCCCCCGTAATCTCCCCTAGACTCTCCAATCCTTCTTTGAGGTCAACGACAATGACTTCTTCCGGCATTTCGTCCTTAACAGCTTCTAGAGCTCTAAGCAGACCGTTTTTGGTCTGCTCGATGACATTCTTTTGCCTGACATTGATGAGAAGAGGGGGGGAAGAGGAGGGAATGATTTCCTTCAAGATAAGGTCTGATATGACTTCTTTAAGCTTTTCCAGATTTGTCCCTCTGGTAGCTGAAATCTCTATGATTACATCGTCGGGTAGAAGCATTTTCATCTTTTTCCTGTCAACCCTTTGAGGAAGATCGATCTTGTTAACCAGAATAAGTCTATTTTTCCCCCTGGTTTTCTGAAAGATAAGCTCATCTTCCTCAGTTAAGGCTAGGGAGCCATCCACCATGAGAAGAATGATATCCGCCTGATTCATGCTGTAATGCGCTCGCCTGATTCCCTCTTGACTTACTGCATCGCCTGCCACTCCCAGACCGGCTGTGTCAATAATGCACAGGGGAAAACCTTTCATATTTATGCTCTCTTCTATGGTATCCCGGGTAGTTCCCGGAATGCAGGTCACGATAGCCCTTTCTCTATCAAGTAGTGCATTCAAAAGGCTCGATTTACCAACATTGGGTCTCCCGATGATAACCGCCTTGATTCCCTCTCGATAAAGGGCACCTACCTCTCCCATTTCAATGAGAGAATCCAGCTTGGTCAAAATTCGCCTTAGTTGCTTTTTTCTTGTGGTCCTTGATGGAGCAGGTATCTCCTCATCGGGAAATTCAATTTCTGCCTCGAGAGAGGAAACGAGATCAACAATTTCTTCCTTCAAGGAGAAGATTTCCTCGGAAAATCTTCCCTTTAATCCATTTAGCGCTATCATCAAGGCTTCTTCTGTTTTTGCCTGAACTACCTCCAGGACGCTCTCGGCCTGTGTGAGATCTATTCTTCCGTTCAAGAAGGCTCGCCTGGTGAACTCACCAGGCTTGGCTAATCTTGCCCCGAGCCTTAGTCCGAGCTCCAGGGTTTTTCGCAAAGGAACAGGTCCACCGTGGCAGTTTATCTCCACGATATCTTCACGGGTGTAGGTCCTTGGT
>CAYYHL010000259.1:0-2915 GCA_964471775.1 uncultured Clostridia bacterium | reverse complement strand
TGCAATAGCTAAAGCCCAGGGATATTGTACCAGCCGACGGTTCAGTCCTGGTTATTGTGACTGGGCCCTACCCCAGCAGCAGATGGTTTTCCGGGCAATTAACGGTGATTTTCCAGATATCCGCCTCACTGAGGGGTTTGTGATGATTCCCCAGAAATCGATATCGGGCATTATTGGTCTGGGTAGCAGTGAAGTGGAAGATTACAATCCATGCAGAAACTGCGAAGAGGAGGATTGTCCAGGCAGAATAATATGATTAGAAAGGGACTAGCTGGTGGAGTAGTCCGATAGAGTTACCTGCATCTTGGTGTTACTTAGAGCAGTAAAAGGGGACTGAACAGGGATACAGTCTGTCGCTGGTGGTAAGACTCCCAGTGCTGTCAAAAATACAAGACGTCGTAGACGAAAAATGATTGTTATTGGAGAAAGGATTAACGCTTCAAATGCGTCCGTTGGTGATGCCATCGCCAAGCGGGATAGTGAGTTTATAAGGAGACTGGTGCTGGACCAAGTTGACGCCGGTGCCGATTTTATCGATGTTAACAGCGGCGTAGGCTATGATGGACGCGAGGAAGTGACGGCAGCAATGGAGTGGCTGGTAGACGTGGTGCAATCCGCCACAGACAGGCCACTGTCGATAGACAGCGAGTCCCCTGAAGTCATCCAGGCCGGGATTAACAAATATCGGGGTGACAAGCTGATGATAAATTCAGTGACTGCAGAACCAAAGACACTGGACTCCATCGGTACTTTGGCGGTGGAGAATCAAGCCGGGCTTGTGGCGCTAGCTATGGGCAATGATGGGATACCGCAAACTGTGGAAAAGCGGCTGGAAGCTTGTGATATGATAATGGATTACTTGGGCCGTCTAGGCGTGAGAAATGAGCAGATCTATCTCGACCCACTGGTATTGCCGGTAGCTGTGTACTCCGATCAAGGGCCGGTCACCTTAGAAACACTATGGCAGATTAAATCTCGCTACCCCGGTACTCGTACAGTACTAGGGCTAAGCAACATTTCTTGGGGTCTGCCGGGAAGAAAGCCGATCAACCGAGCTTTCCTGGCGGCAGCGATCTGCCTCGGTCTGGATGCAGCGATTCTTAATCCCCTGGATAGGAAGCTAATGAGTTTCATTATTGTGGCAGAAACACTCGCTGGGAGAGACAATGATTGCCGAAGGTATATGAGAGCGTACCGCAGGGGGATGATACCAGACTAGTTTTTCAGTGTTACCTGTTTGGGATGCCTTATCTCCCTCTTCGCCCGGCACTTGAAGCAATAAGCTTCATTGAAACCACAACACCTTGTTTTCTCCACATTATAAATCACAATCTCCTCACCCTAGTCGGTGAGCAAACCGAGCCTTTCACTTTTTCTTGGGCTCTGCCCAGATTTTGTGCTATGATTGGACACAAGTAAAGCAGGTCAAACAGAATATCGTGTGAGAAGCGAGAGGCAACAGTAGGCCAGTCAGGCGGATTTGGGAGGGCAGTATGACTGAACCACAACTGGGGAGCAGTCTGAAAGGGAAAATAGCGGCGACCCTGATAGGGATGGCTTGCGCGGAGGGGTCTAACGGACAAATTAACTTCGCCTCTCCATTTGTGGATGATGAAGGTGTTGACCTGATATTCTTCAGAAGAGGTGGTAGTGGCAAAGCCATTTTGGCGCAAGTTAAGAGCAGGACGATGCAGTCCAAGCGGTTGATGCAGGGAGCATTTAGAGTCCAAGTTAGAAGGGCAAGTTTCAAACCTAGAGAGGGTTACTATTTCATCTTTGTTGCCTTTGACCAACTAGCGAAAGGGCTATTTGATACTCTTTGGTTTATTCCCTCAGTAGACTTTGAGAAAAAACTACTGGGTCAGAAAGGTGAAAAAGTGCTCGTATTCCAATCGAGATTCAATTCTAAAGACATGTGGGAGGAATATAGGGTAAGTTTAGAGGAGCTTCCCCAACGAATTGCCCAGATTTTGTAGACTCCGGACAAAAGTGAGGAGCCCAGCGAGCGGATTTGGGGCGAATGTAATCTTGGCGTTAAACGGAAAGGGGTAAAGTTAGGGTCTGCAAAAGTTAGGGTCTGCAAGTGTAAGATGACATTAACGCAGCAGGAGGTTGACTATGGCGTTTTTGCCGTTCACAATAAATGACTTTGTAGCTTTTAGCGCAGTAGGCAGCGACCGAGAAAGGCATCAAGCTGAGGACAAGTTAAAGAAGCTGGTTGAGGAAATGTATAACACTTTCCCAAAAATCAGAAAACAACTTCCTTTCTCAGAAACTGCACGTCTCAAAGAATTCGCGGCTCGAGTTTCGCTGAGTCGAAATCAGCCTTACGCAGACTATCCCCATATTTCCATTATGGTTGGGGCTGCTGGCTTAGACCTTTTTGTAGCATTAGAACAGGTTGACAGGTTGCGTGGCCTGAGTAATCTCCTTGTGAACAATAGTGGCATACGCAACGAGCTTCTAGGAGTTCTATCGAACTTAGGGGAAGTCCCCTGTTGCCTTCGAGTCGAGAAAGAGTATTTCTATGCTCCTGGGAAAGAGGATTATTTTGGGATTCTTGAAATAAAAGTCAGGGAGAAGACAGGGCATCTTCTATCGGAGGCACTACTTAGAGCTTTTGCTTTGACCATGGAGCGGATACTTGATGCCAATCGTGAGCAAGCTACTACCATAAAAGCTCCGATTTACCTCGGGGTCGATGCAGGGGCGGCAAGCTTTCCTTTAACATATCACGCCTTGTTTACACAGGAAATCGTCACTGAAATCGGAGACCACATTAGAGCACTGATGCCTTTCTTGGAATTCTTGGAGAGCCATTGCTAACGGCAGTTTTTAACAGCCCAGCCAGCGGATTTGGAGAGAGCAGGATGTATTACTTTGCCTACGGCTCTAATCTCAGCCGAAAGCAAATG
>CAYYHL010000258.1:0-2922 GCA_964471775.1 uncultured Clostridia bacterium | reverse complement strand
TGGAAGCTTTAGCGGTAGGGGTATGACATTTTTATTTTGCAGAAAGTATGACATAATTACTTTGCATTGACACCGACTTGTCCACCAACCTTGACAACATTACTACTACCTAGATCATTCATATGCTCTTTACTAGTGTGGGCACTCCTTTGTCCAAGGATTCAAAAATAGCCTCAATTACATTCACCGCACTCATAGCATCTTCTGTGGATACCAAGAATTCTTTGTCGTTCAAAATTGCATCAACAAAATGGTCGATTTCATACTTTAAGTCGCCCACAATACGGTCATTTGATTCCGGCCAGTGCATTATGTCAGTCAACTCATAAGGAACATCCACATCCTTTTCTTTGAATATTTCTATCCCCATATCAAACCTATTCAAAAAAGCTGTAGCTTCTGATCCATAAATTTCTAACTTGGACTTCAGCCCACATGGAAAATTCGCAGGGAATGTCCAACTGTATTCAAAACTGGCAATTGCATCATCACCCAAATTAGCCAATACATAGATACAGTCGTCGCTATTCCATTTTCTATTTATCTTAACCACCTTTTGAGCGTAGACTTTGGTAATCCTCTTCTGAGCACACCACTGCACCGCATCAATATCATGTATTCCTACATAGAAGAGCATTGAGGTTCGCCCTCTTAGTCTTTCAGCAAGTAACCTACTATTTCTCCTCTCTGTACTTAGATGAATCACTTCACCTACCTCACCATTCTTGACCCCATCGTAAAGCCTCTTATAGCCGGGGTCAAACCTGAGAATATGAGCTACCATCAATCTCACACCTGATTCATCGGAGGCTCCTTTTATCCTTCTACAATCTTCAACTGTTCTTGCCATTGGTTTCTCAAGCAGTATGTGCTTGCCTGCCCTGGCTGCAGCGGTCGAGGGTGCAACGTGATTCATATCTGGTAAGCATATGCTCACCGCATCGATCTCGGCATCTTCCAACATTTCTTCATAACTGGCATAAAAATCACACCCAAATTCCTTTTTCACTTTGTCTTCCAGTTTTTTGTCAGTATCGGCAATTGCTACTAAGTCTGATCCAAACGATTCATGAAAGACTCTTGCATGCAAGCATCCAATGAATCCCGCGCCAATGACTCCCACTCTTAATTTGTCCATGTGCGTTCTCCTTGTATTAGAAGATAACGTCCCGTATTGCTATGACACTCCTTCTTGTGAAAACTCCCCGAAATAACAATTAGCTTTTGGGCGCCTTGGAGCGTCTTTCGGACGGTGCCTTTTTCTTTTGGGGGCTTCTTTTCATCTTTGGGCGTCCGCTCAGGACCGGGTCAACTTGTGTCATCATGTGGCATCATTACGGGGTGAAATTCTGTACTCCTACAATCAGTGTCTTCCTCCAGCAGCGAACAACAAGTTGCACTTTTCTAAGGTTCGAGGTACCGGGGGAAGAGTGGTTCCTTGGTCGCGTGATCTTCACGCACTCCATGCCGCCTCCCCTACTCTCGGACTTGGCAAGTTTGTTGTTCTGTCGTTATTCAAGCGAAGCTCCGGCTATTTGTTCATTTTCCTCCGAGAAAAAGGGTGCCTTATTCTGACTTAACCGGAGCGCCTTTTTCTATGGATTCTAGACAATCCTCAATGAACCCCACTGCCTTGATTGAGTCCTCAGTGGGCATCAAGAATTCCTTATTGTTAATGGTTGCGTCCACAAAATGCGCTAGCTCGTCCCTGAGACCCCCGAATATCTGTCCGTTATACTCTGGCGAGTAGAAGGTATCGGGAAGATGAAGTCTATCTGTAAATACTATTAGTTTCTGATCACAGATATCAATATAACCCGCTCCCTTGGTTCCCACAACTTCTACCTCACTCCAAAGATGCGGAGGAAAGCTTTTTGGAAGAGACCAGCTAAACTCCAAAGTGCCTATTGCACCATTTATGAAACTAAACAGGACGAATATACAATCCTCATCATACACCTTGGAAATCTTCTTAGCATGAATTTCCTTAATCTGACTCTTAACATACCAGAGGACAATATCTATATCATGCACACCAACGTAATAAAGCATTGATGTTCTTCCCTTCAAACGATCCTGGATGAGCCTAGGATTCTGCCGTTTTGCTCTAATGTGGAGGATTTCTCCCAGATCACCTCTTTGAATTCCGTCATGCAGTTGCACATACCTAGCATCAAACCGAAGATTATGGGCAACCATTAGCTTCACGCCATTATCTTCACAAACTTTCCTAATTTTTTCCGCATCTTTCACTGTTCTGGCAATAGGTTTTTCCAGGAGGATATGCTTGCCAGCTTTTGCTGCATCTACTGCCGGTTGAACGTGGTACTTATCAGGGGTACAGATGCTAACAGCCTCAATATCTTTACGATTGAATAGTTCTGAGGGGTCAGAGTAATACTCGCAGTGGAATCTCTCCCCTAGTCTTCTTGCTGTTACCTCATCTCGATCCGCAATTGCGACCAAATCAGCCGTAGGGATCTCATTAAAAATCCTGGCGTGCAGCTCTCCAATAAAACCAACTCCCACTACTCCAACCTTCAACTTTTTGACTTGACTCATCTACCTCCCCCTTCTATTTCATTTTTTCAACTCTTCACTATGAAGATCGTTTGCCATATATTCCAACCCCAGTTCTCTTAGCTTTTTCCTAGATGGCTTGCCGTTTTCCCTATCCCAATCCATCTCCCTAAAATATTCATCCATCATTAGCTCTAGGTTAATGTTCACTCCTTTGAGGGGTCCAGACTCTAGGGGAGGGTTTCCCAGGGCAAGAGAGGGGAAGTATTCCTTGATAAAGTTTACTCCGTCCCTGATATTGAAAGCTTGTCTTACATTTGCTATTCTTTCCCCCACTTGAGTCAACTCTTCCAGCGTCCAGTCTTTGCCCGTAACTGCACCAAGGAATGCAGGTAGAAATTG
>CAYYHL010000257.1:0-2927 GCA_964471775.1 uncultured Clostridia bacterium | reverse complement strand
GGGAACAAAGTTTTCCTCCCAGATTCCCGAAGATATCATTATCTCTCAGCTTCCTTCTCCCAAGGCGAAAGTTCGTCGGGACAGAACCATAGAGGTGGTCCTGTCCGCGGGAAGGCAGGTGGTGGTTGTCCCGTCTCTCATCGGGAAGAGGGTAAGGGAAGCCGAGCTCGATCTTTCTCGTAGAGGGTCAAAAATTAACTCGATAAGCTACATCTATTCAGAGGCAGCTGAGTCGCAGATTGTAGCGCAGGACCCTCCTGCTGGTACGTCCTCAACCAGAAAGGAAGGCCTGGATATCTTGGTGAGTCTCGGGCCAAGGACTCCTCAGTTCTACATGCCCGATTTTACAGGGAAAGAGCTCAGGAAAGGAATAGATCTAGTGGAAAAACTTCCTCTAAACATAGGTAAGATCAGGGAAGTTCCCTTTTCTGGTAAGGAAGGGATAATTCTGTCCCAGTCTCCTCTTCTCGGGTCCCAGGTTGATGCCGAAGCACCGATTGAATTTAGGGTGAGTACCTTCTATGAAGAGCAGAAACGCTCTCCATTGGCCACCAGGTGGATTACTACCTCTGTTACTGTTCCCTGGGGCTTTGCCCCCAAAGAGGTAAAGCTTGAGCTGAGTGATACTCAAGGCACGAGAACTATTTCCTATGGCCTGCGGGATCCTGGGGAGAAGGTATGGTTAGTCTCACCTATAATGGGAACGGGAGAAGTCAAGATTTACGTGGGTGAAGAACTGGTAGGCATCAGGATGGTGAAGGAAGCAGGTTGAGGCGAGTTGGAGAAATTTTTCGCAATGCCGGGTGAAAATCAGTGATTAAGATAGCCCCCTCAGTTTTGGCAGCGGACTTCAGTTGTCTCTACGAGGAAATCAAAAGAATAGAGGGTGAAGCGGACCTACTTCACTTTGACGTGATGGATGGACATTTTGTTCCCAATATCACTTTTGGTCCAGTAGTGATTAGTTCTTTGAGAGATAGGTTTTCTCTTCCCTTCGAGGGACATCTCATGGTGGCTGATCCCAGTCAGTGGATAGTTCCTTTTGCACGGGCCGGGTGTGATATGATTACCATTCATCGGGAAGCCTGCGAGGATCCTCACCCATTGATCGCTCTTATGAAAAAGGAAGGGGTGAAGGTAGGGATCGCGCTGAATCCAGCCACTCCTCTTGATACCCTGGAGGGTATTCTTTCTGAGATACACCTTATTCTCATTATGACGGTGAATCCAGGTTTCGCAGGTCAGTCTTTTATTCATGAGGTCTTGTCCAAGATAAGGGACCTGAGAGATCTCAGAAAGAAAGGTTCATTTTCCTTTGAGATCGCCGTTGATGGAGGAATCAATGAGAGGATAGTAGAGGAAGTGGTAGAGGCAGGGGCGAGGATTCTGGTGGCGGGAACAGCTGTTTTCGGTGTCCCAGATCCTCAAAGAGCGGTGGTCAAGTTGAAGGAGGCAGGTAGTGGCAGCAACGATTCGGTTGAGAAGGACAGGAGCTAGGAATCTCCCCTTATATCGGATAGTGGTGGCAGATTCTCGTTCCCCAGTAAAAGGGAGGTTTATCGAAAAGTTGGGGTGGTACGACCCTCGAGCCAAGAAGGTGGAGGTGGATAAGAATAGGGTCTTACATTGGGCAAGCAAGGGAGCCAAGATTTCCAATTCTGTGAAGAAGCTACTATTGAACTTTGCCATTGTTGCGTCGAATGAACTAAATTAGATTGAGCAGCACGAAAGGAGGCAAAGATGCGTGAGATGGTTGAATACATCGTCAAGCAGATAGTGGACAGTCCAGAGGAAGTGAAGGTCCAGGAAATAAAAGCGGAGAAAGTCATTCTTCTCGAGATCTCCGTCGCCAAAGAGGATATGGGCAAGGTGATAGGTAAGGGAGGGAGAGTAGCTAATGCTCTCAGAACACTGGTAGGAGCCGCTGCAGCCAAATTGAAAAAGAGAGTGATGGTGGAAATCCTGGAAGAATAGATTTACAGATGCGGATGGATATTCTTACCCTGTTTCCTTCTATGTTCAGGGACCCCTTTGATGAGAGTATGATCAAAAGGGCTCAAAAGAGAGGGATCCTGGAGATTCATCTTCATGACTTGCGGGGATTCGCCCATAACAGGCACAGGACGGTGGACGATGTTCCCTACGGCGGGGGCGGGGGTATGGTTATGAAAGTGGAACCTCTCTTTCGAGCGGTTCAATCAATAAGAAATCAGATCAAATGTTCACCCGAAATCATTCTTTTGTCTCCCCAGGGAGAGACCTTTACTCAGAAGAAGGCTCGGGAACTCGCTAAGGAGAAGTGCCTCCTTTTGATATGTGGGCACTACGAAGGTGTGGACGAGAGAGTAAGGCAGCATCTTATAGATGAGGAGATCTCTGTGGGGGATTATGTTCTTACTGGAGGAGAGCTGGCAGCTATGGTAGTGATTGATGCTACTGCCAGGATGCTTCCCGGAGTTCTGGGGTGTCAGGACTCTGCCAGAAAAGATTCTTTTTATGACGGACTCCTCGATTATCCGCAGTACACGAGACCGGCAGAATTCAGAGGCTGGAAAGTTCCCCGGGTGCTTCTGTCCGGTAATCATCAGGCAGTAGAAAAATGGCGCAGAGAAATGAGGATAGAAGCGACCTTTCAAAAGCGACCGGATCTGTTAGGTCAAATAGAACTGACCCAAGAGGAGAAGGATCTCGTGAAGAGGATCAAAGGGAGAGGGAACTGAATCTCTCGGTGCTCGACTTTTTGTCTATGTAAAGCGTCAAAAGTGGAAAAATATCATCGAAAAATGAAAAGTAAAGTTTCTTAGTACCAGGTGAGGTTTCTTCGTGCAGACAAAGATAAAAACGGTAGAGGATGCTCAGGTCAGGAAAGAGATACCAGATTTTCGCCCCGGCGATAGAGTCGGCGTTCATCTCAGTGTGAGTGAAGG
>CAYYHL010000256.1:0-2938 GCA_964471775.1 uncultured Clostridia bacterium | reverse complement strand
TTCTATTTGTTCTTTTGACCTTCTATTTCAGGACAGTCCTTACCTTTTCTACAATGTGTTCCTTGGTCAACTGGTATGCCGATAGGAGCTGGGCATAGTCAAGGGAAGATTGGCCGAAAGAATCAGGGATACCTACACACTGCACGGGAATCCGGTCCTCGCTCAACGCTTCCAGTACGGCACTTCCCAAGCCGCCTATGATACTGTGTTCCTCTGCTACTACGACTGAGCCCGTACCTCTCGCGAACCGGATCACATTCTCTTCGTCGAGCGGCTTAACAGTGCTTACGTTGACAACCTGTGCGCTTATTCTTTCTTGTGCAAGGTCAGAAGCACCATCAAGTGCTATCTTCACCATCGTCCCACAGGCAAAGATAGTCACATCCCGCCCTTCTCTCAGGCTAACGGCTTTTCCGATTTCGAAGCCGTAATCTGGACTTACCAGTGCAGGGACCTCCAGTCGACTCAAGCGCAGGTAAACCGGCCCCTTGTGGTGCACTATTTCTCGAGTTGCTTTTCTCGTTTCCACACCGTCCGCGGGCACAATAACCGTCATATTGGGAAGAGACCTCATAAGAGAAATGTCCTCAATAGACTGATGTGTGGCTCCGTCACCCGTATCTGACAATCCTGCGCTCGATCCGCAGAGTTTTACGTTGAGGTTTGAATAGGCAACGGAAACACGTATCTGGTCATAGGCACGACCGGTTAGGAAAACAGCGAATGAATTAACAAAGGGAACAAATCCTGCTAACGCCAGACCAGCGGCGGTTCCGATCATGTTCTGCTCAGCAATCCCAACTTCGAAGAACCTTTCCGGGAAGCGCTTAGCGAACAACACTGAGCGCGTCGAATTGTGCAGGTCGGCATCGAGAACAACTATTCTCTGGTTCTCTCCTCCTAGTTCGGCCAGCGTTTCGCCGTAAACCTCCCTGGGAGCAGCCATTTCTTCTGTTATCTTCGAGGGCGGGTCTGCCATAACTATTCTCCCAGTTCACTCACTGCTTGTTCGTATTGTGCTTTTGTGATCAATGAATGGTGGTACTCAGGTTTTCCTTCTAGAAAGGAGATGCCCTTGCCCTTCACAGTCTTGCAAATAATGACACAGGGTTTTCCTTTAATCGAATCTGCTCGATCAAGAGCCTTCATAATCTCTTCTGCTATATGGCCATTTATGACCTGGGCATCCCAGCCGAAGGCGCTCCACTTGGCTTCCATAGGCGCGGTATTCATGATTTCTCGCGTAGGACCCATTGCCTGCAGGCCATTCAAATCAACGAGGCACACGACGTTGTCCAGTTTGTAATGAGCACTTAACATTGCTGCTTCCCAAATCTCCCCCTCATTTGTTTCTCCGTCTCCTACAAGCACGTATATTTTGAAGTCTTTCTTCAAAAGCTTCCCGCCTAGGGCAATTCCGTTAGCAATGGCCAGACCCTGGCCTAAGGATCCGGTATTCGCTTCGATCCCCACGGTCCTTTTCATGTTGGGATGGCCTTCCAAGGAGCCTCCCTGCTCCTTAAAGCTGGTGAACTCTTCCCGTTGGAAATACCCTGCCTCGGCAAGAGCCGCATATAGAGCAGGGGCGCCGTGTCCTTTGCTTAGCACGAACCGATCTCTGTCCTCCCAGGTAGGCCTAGCGGGGTGATGTCGCATCTTATAGAAGTACAGTACAGCCAGTATATCAGCGATCGAGAGCGAACCCCCAAAATGCCCCGCCTTCTTGTAGCCAATCATTTCCACGATATCTCGGCGGATGCGACGAGATATCTGAATAACCTGGTCTATCTCCCTCGCTCGTTGCAAAAGCCCCTCCTCCACAACAATTTCTACATTCCTAATTGAAGCCGGTGCGCGGACCTTTGGACGAACCAATTCCAAATTTACCGTGACTAAAGAATCTTGTCAACCAAAGGCGCTGGGTACGTCGGATATCATAGCCAGCACAACCTTTTTGAAAAAGAAGCAGCGGGTTGGAGTAATGAAAGGCAGCCGAGGCCTGCTCACTTAAACTTTTCTCTAGCCGCGGCGGGTCAAGATGTTTTTGCCCTCCTCGTCCTCCACACGACCGAAACAAGAAAAACCTATCGGTGTATCAATCTTGCCAGCTGGGAGAAATATACGACATAAAGTGCCACAAGCAACATTCCCTTCTTCCTGGTCAGTTGGTGGCGATGCCACATCAAAATAACCATGGTGACCACTAGAATAATCATCCAGGGGTAGGCAAAAGCAATTGTTCGGGGATTCACCCTTATGGGATTAACAGTTGCTGCAGCGCCTATTATCCAAAGGAGATTTAAAACATCGGCTCCCAGGATATTTCCTATGGCTATTTCCCCGTGTCCTTTCACTGCTGAGGTAATAGCCGTACTAATTTCAGGCAAAGATGTTCCGATGGCAATCATGGTCAGTCCTATTATTATCTCTGGCACTCCGAAGATTTTGGCTATCGATAATCCTGACCATATTACCAGTCTGCTGGAAACAATTACTCCCGCCGCACCTATGATGAAAAAAACCAGGATTTTTTTTAGCTTGGGATGGGAAAGACTTTTCTTTTGATGCCTTTGAGCAGACTTTGGCATCCCCCTTCTTATGAGATAGTAATAGTAGCCGGCTAACAACGATATCAGTAGAATCCCTTCAATTCTTCCAATAAAAGCATCGAAAGCGAAAGCATAGGATATGAAGGCACTTCCTATAAGAAAAAAACCAAAACTCTTTAGTATGTTTCTGTCTACTGCTATTGAGATACCTATGATAGCCGCAAGGGATAAAGCCAATCCCTCATCAGCCATGACCGAGCCGACTGCATTTCCCAGAGCTATCTCCGGGTGCCCCAAATAGGCCGATTGGACGGACACTGAGAATTCCGGCAAGGTGGTGGCTAAGCTTACCAGAACAATACCTATCACTATCTTGGGAATTCCAAAGA
>CAYYHL010000255.1:0-2939 GCA_964471775.1 uncultured Clostridia bacterium | reverse complement strand
GCCATAAGGTGGCAGGCAAATTGGATCTGGTATGAAGGTGAGGCAAGTCCTCGCAACTTCTATTTGTATGCAAGAAAAGAAGTAGAGGTTCCTGCCCCGGTGAAAAGGGCTAAGTTCAACTGCTCCGCTGATAGCCGTTATCAGTTATTCATTAACGGGATATTGATAGGTCGCGGGCCAGCACGTTCCGATCCACGCTGGCAAAGCTATGATACATATGAAGTAAGTGCCCATCTGGATCCCGGCAGGAATGTTATAGCAATGCTGATTCACCATTATGGCGAGGCCACTGCCAGCTACGTCCCAGGAAGAGGGGCTTTTTTGTTCCAAGGTGAAGTAATGTGTACCGACGGGAACAGGTTAGTCATTCTATCTGATGATACTTGGCGGGTACTGCCCTCTAGGGCGTGGCACAAGGATGCCCCTCGTCTTAACAAATCGTTAGGATTTCAGGAAATATACGATGCGCGACTAGCTCCAAGAGATTGGACAGAGAGAGACTTCGACGATTCTGAATGGGACTTCGGTACGGTTATCGGTAGGCCACCTGTGGTTCCCTGGACTAGCCTAGTGCCGCGAGACATACCTATGCTCCTAGAGAGCCCTATTCTGCCCAAAGCTGTCTTAGGGATTGGAGAATGCTTATCTACAGAAGGTAGGTGGCAAGGGGTCAGTCACATAGCCAAGTTTATGGCGGAAGAGACCATAGGGCCTCTCGAGACTGCGCGGGTGGAGAACGCTGAAGCATTGCTAAATGAGAAGGCTGGGTATGCTCTCGTTCACTCCTCAGGTAAAGATGTCTACTTGCTGTTGGACTTTGGTAAGGAGGTAGTAGGCTATCCTCGTCTAGAAGTAGAGGGGCCAGCGGGTGTCATAATGGATTTGGGCTACGGGGAAACACTAGAAGATGGCAAGGTCAATCCTGACCGTGAGATGATCAGGTGTGTTGACCGGTATACGATGAGGAACGGTGCACAAACCTGGGAAACGTTTGGCAAACGAGGGTTCAGATATATGCAGGTGGACATTCACAACAAATCCTCAGAGCCCCTCAAGATACACTTTATCGGACTAGACTTCAGCACATATCCGGTGGAGTATCGAGGTGCATTTGAATGTTCGGATGAGTTGCTGGGCCAGATTTGGAAAGTAGGACGTTATACTTTGCAATTGTGTATGGAGGACGCTTACGAAGATTGTCCGTTTCGAGAGCAAGCTCAGTGGATGGGAGATGCCCGGCTGGAAGCTCTCGTCAACTATTATGCCTTTGGTGATACCAAACTAATTGCTCGTTGCTTGCGACAGATCGGCCAATCACAGCTACCCAGCGGCATCACTAGCGCCGTATGGCCCAAAAAGTCGCCTAATGAAATCCCGGATTACTGTCTTCTCTGGATTATTTCCATACGGGATTACTATCAGTACACTGGTGATGGAGATCTTGTGGAGGAGTTATGGCCTCGAGTAAAACGTGCTTTAGCCTGGTTCGAAAGTCACCTAGATCAATATGGTCTATTAAGTGATGTACCTGAACGGACATTTATCGATTGGGCTCAATTGGACAAACGTGGGGAGATAACAGCTTTGAATTGTTTTTATCATAAGGCCTTGGTTGATGCCAGCCAAATGGCGGAGTTATTGGAAGAAAAGAACGAATCAGTGCACTATCAACAGCTAGCCACGAAGGTTAAGGCAGCTATAAATTCCCGACTGTGGTCCAATGACATAGGTGTATATGCGGATTGTCGTGTTGGCGATGTCCTCAGTGAGAAGATCAGCCAGCATGCCAATTCGCTGGCTGTACTTTACGATATAGCTGAACCGGATCAGCAAGATCGGATATATTCATATATTCTTGCTCAGGATAAAGGCCTAGTACAAGTGGGAACCCCCTATTTTATGTTTTATGTTCTCCGCGCCCTTTTCCACGCGGGGCGACATCAAAAAGCGATAGAAATTATTAGTGATCGTTGGGGAGAGATGTTGGAAAAGGGAGCTACTACTTTCTGGGAAGTCTTTGGTGACTGGAGTCAGAGTCGGTGCCACGGCTGGTCCGCCGGTCCCACAATGCTCTTACAGGCGGAGATTCTAGGCGTTCAACCGACTGCACCGGGGTTCAAGGTTTTCCAGGTCCGGCCTCATCCGATGCACCTAGCCTGGGCTAGAGGGATGGTACCTACCCCCCGAGGCGATATCTCCGTTAGCTGGCACGGAAGTGAGGAAAAAGGGGACAGTGAGACATCCTTTGAGTTGAAAGTTTACGTACCAGAAGGAACCGAGGGAGACGTCTTCATACCTACATTAGCCAATGGTAATCCGGCAGTTAGTTTAGATGGCTTACTATTTTGGTCTCAGGGTGAGGTTAAGACGAAGCCGAGGGGCGTGAAGGAAGTTGGGCCAGAAGATAACTATTTACGGGTTACACTGGAAGAGCCAGGCGAATATCAGTTCAAGGTGACGCAACTAACCAGAGTCATGATACAAGGATATAGAGAGACAAGGTGGAAAATGTCGCCCGAAGAGGTGCAGCAAGTCTTTCCAGAGAAAGAGTTTTCTGACCTCCGGCATCCCTGGATGGGCCCTGAATTAACTATAGAGGACAAACTGATAGACTACCTTAGGTTTTATGACCGAGTCCTCGATGAAAACACAGAGATCAAGTTCTATTTTTTTCAAGGTCAGCTTTTCAAGGTGGACATGGACCTCCTGCTAGGAGATTACCAGGATTATGAGGTTTTGAAGGATCAGCTTAAGAGAAAGTATGGAGAACCATTAAGGGAGCAAAGACTACCGGATAGATCGAGGATTGCCAAATGGAAAGATGAGGAGTCTAGTGTAATTCAGTTAATATACAATGCCCCGGCTTTCTCTTCACCCCATTTGAGAGTTTCCTACATTAACACGGAGATTGATGGCACAATCAAAAGAGCTCGCGAAGA
>CAYYHL010000254.1:0-2960 GCA_964471775.1 uncultured Clostridia bacterium | reverse complement strand
AACAGGTGGCAATTACATGTATAGACGCCACAGTACCGACTCCTAGGTGTCCGTAACTGTGCATCACAACGGGCAGTCCAGCAAGTTGAGCAGTAGCAGCAACTTTCTTGCAACTCAGTAATCCTCCCGTATAATACGGATCAGCAGTCAATATGTCTGCCGCACGAGCCCGTATTAGGTTCATAACCTCGTAGTCCGTTCGGGAAGCCTGATCCAATAGAATTGGTATGGAACTTGCAGCCCTCAGTTGTACCATGCCCTCCATGTCAAATATGGAAACAGGTTGTTCAACGGCCTCCAGATTGAAAGGCTCCAGTCTCCGAATGGTCTGGATCGCCGTTCCAACGGTCCAAGCTTCATTCGCGTCTATGCGAATCCTAGGTTCCTCGCCAACCTCGCTGCGAAGGTCCTCAAGAAGAGAGACTGCCTCATCAGGGTCTATGACTTTTACATACAACGTTTTGAATCCGTCCCGAATAACCTTCTTTGATCGCTCGATTAGCCATTTTTTCTCACCCTTTGGCATGTAGTAGACGTAATCAACGCGGTCGCGAACTTTCCCTCCCAGAAGTGCGTGGATGGGCTTATCAGCCATCTTGCCAAGAATGTCCCAAAGGGCCATTTCCATGCCAGCGAGAACAATGTTCCCAAGAGGTTTGAAGAGATGCCACCCCGCTAAACCATAGAATTTCATTGCAATCTTTTCGATCTCATGCGGATCCTGTCCTATGAATACCGGTTTTGTCTGATTCAAGATTGTCTCAACAATAGCTACAGAGAGGAATCCAACGATTTCACCTATTCCCGTTATACCCTCATCTGTGGTTACTTCCAGGATGAGAGAGCTTCTGCCGTATGATATCCCCCATGCCCAAATCTCTGGCTCCTGGGGCACAGAGACGGCCCGCCAATTCACAGCAGTGATTTTCATTTTGACCTCTCCTTTTGGGAAACCATTTTCTTATTTCTTATCTATTCTTTCACTGTTACCACCATTTCTACTTCGACGGGTATGTTCCGAGGCAAGCACCATGTACCAATGGCTGATCTCGTGGGGCATCCTTCCTCACCAAATATTTCCACAAGAACATCGGATGCTCCATTTGCAACCTCTGGCTGATTGGTGAAGTCTTGCGAACAATTGACAAACACGTGTGCGTTCACTATTCCAATGACTTCGTCCAAAGACTTGACAACTGTAGTGACACATGCAAGACAGTTTAGAGCACAAAGCCTTGCTGCCTTGTAACCTTCCTCTTCGCTCAGATCTTTCCCAACTTGTCCCCTAAACTTGATCTCTCCATTCTCAGTTGGACCTTGGCCGGCTATGAACACTAGCGGTCCCACCTTTTTCGCAAGAGCATAGTTTGCTCCCGCTACCGCACGCGGCAGCTCGATGCCTGATTCCTTGAGTTTTTTTTCAATTGCACCCATCTGCGTACCTCCTTTTGGTTAGTTTTTATTCAAGAGTAGTCAATTCGGGATTCTCCCCGTGCTTATTCTATCAAGGCCATGCCGATGTTTTCGGCCCAACTAGATGGGCGCACAATGTAGGGAAAGATAGTTAGCTGACACTTCATAACCGGATAGCGTTGATGATTTCAAGGATGCAGGGCAATCTTCATCCCCTCAAGCCTCTTCCCTGCTTCCATGGCCTCTTGTGCTTTCTCCAACGCGAATACATGAGTAACCATCTTCTCAAGGGGCCACCCGCGCTCCAAGCCCATCTCTACAAATTTGATACAACGATCGTAGTAGTGTGGAGGGCACCCGAATTGGCCGATAATGGTGACATCTTTCCAGCAGATATGTTTGAAGGGATTGATGGTAGTCCCTCCAGTATCCACAAAGGAACCTATTTCCACGAATGTCCCACCCCTTCGCACCATTTCAATTCCCTCGGGAACGGCTCCGGGGATTCCCGTACAATCCACTACCAGATCCGGCCCCACTTTGCCAGGACTCCATGCCTTCACCAGAGAGATTCTCTCTCTGGGATCGGTAATCTCCTCGATATTGATGAAGTGATCGAATGTTCGAAATTCCTTTACCATTTCCAGCCGATGAGAAGGGGCTCCCACCAGGATAACTCTATATGCACCGCAAAGTTTTGCTGTCATCCCTGCCGCAACACCAATAGGACCTGCACCTTGTATTGCTACCACATCCGAAGGACCAAATCCCTCCTTGACAGAGGCATAGGGCTCCATTGCTCGGATAACTCCTCCTACGGAAGCGAAGATGTCGACCAGAAGAGCTGCTTTGTCCGGTATCTCATCAGGTATCTTCCAGACCCAAACTCCAGGTTTTATGAAGGCTTTCTCTGCATACCCTCCGAAAAGGTGTGGAGGAACCTCGCAGCTTGTCTGACCATAGGCGAAGGGATTCTCACATAGTATCCCGGGATGGTTTTGGGGGATCCATCGACAGTACCAACACTTCCCACAGGGAATGGCGCCAAACCAGGTTACCCTATCTCCTACTGATAGGGTCTTACCCGTAACCTCTAGCTCTTCAGCTGCTCTTTTTCCTACTTTCTCGATTCTGGCGAGATTCTCATGGCCTAGAATCATAGGCAAAGGTGCCTCTCTGTTTTTTCCCTCGAAAAGGTGCTTATCCGTCCCGCAAATACCAGCCAGAATTATCTCAACCAGCATGGAGTCATCGTCCACTTCCGGGCAGGGAAAAGTTTCGATCTCCAGTTTCCCAAACTCCCTCATTACAGCCGCCTTCACCCTTCTTTCGCTACTCATCAACTTTCCTCCCTTGTTAAATGGTTATTATAGTCATCTGCACGACTAACAGGCCCGGGCCTGAAAAAAGGCTCTGGCACCAAGAAAGACACCCTTTTTTGCCAGAGGATGCTGTGAGACGCAAAACTCGGCATCTCTTTTGGCTTTCACCACCCAAAGGTTGACTTGCACAGGTGCACGAGGATGAGAGAGAGTGTATCCTTCTCC
>CAYYHL010000253.1:0-2964 GCA_964471775.1 uncultured Clostridia bacterium | reverse complement strand
GGTCTTTGGCACTGTGGGGGAGGAAAAGGGAGAGCCGGTCACTATTCTCTCCCGCTTTATTGATCTTGCCCGGGGATCGCTGGCCATCATTGCCGTGGGAGACTGTGCGGCCTTCGGGGGTATTCCTGCTGCGCGGCCTAATCCCACGGGATGCAAAGGAGCAAAAGATGTCCTGGAGGAAGAAAAAATTGACGTTCCCCTCATCAATATCCCTGGGTGTCCTCCTCACCCGGATTGGTTTGTAGGAACCGCAGCTCATATTCTACTTTATGGTCTGATGAGTCCCGATGATCTAGATGAGCTGAATCGACCCAAAGCCTTTTACGGACAGCTCATTCACGAGAACTGCCCTTGCCGTCCTTGTTTTGACGAGGGGAAATTCGCTCGCCAACTAGGTGAGGAAGGATGCCTCTATGAGTTGGGATGTAAAGGTCCCTTCACCTATGCTGACTGTCCCCTTCGGCACTGGAATGGCGGTGTCAACTGGGTTATTGGGGCGGGTTCTCCTTGCCTGGGATGTACAGAGCCCTCTTTTCCTGACATAACAGGGCCTTTCTACAAAAAGATTAGCGATTGGGAAAAACTAAAGCCACCTTTGAAATAGATTCCAGGAGATGGAAATGGAGAAACTTGTCATAGATCCTGTTACCCGGATAGAAGGTCATCTCAAAGTAGAAGTTACGCTGGATGGGGGTAGAGTGAAAGAAGCCAGGACCTCGGGCACTCTTTTCCGGGGATTCGAAATAATCCTTAAGGGGAGGGACCCCAGAGATGCCTCTCAAATAACTCAAAGGGTCTGCGGGGTTTGTCCCATTGCTCACGCCACCGCCTCGGTTTTTGCTCTGGATCAGGCCTTTGGTCTCGAGGATAAGATTCCTTCCAATGCTCGCATCATTCGTAATCTTATTCTAGGGGCGAACTTGCTCCAGTCACACATTCTTCACTTCTATCATCTGGGGGCACTTGATTTTGTTGATCTTGCCCGTCTGGGGGCGTACGAAGGCGGAGATGTGAGAGTGAAGACACTGAAGGAGTTCCTCGCCGGCGGAAACTCGTCCCCGTTCCTTCCTCGCTACGAGGGGGACTACCGCCTTGATGATAAGGCTAATGAAGAACTTGCTTCTCATTATCTCCTTGCCCTGGAGATGAGGAGAAAAGCGCACGAGATGTTGGCCATCTTTGGAGGCAAAATGCCTCACAACGTGGGCATGGTGGCAGGAGGGGTCACGGAGAACCCCACCGTGGATAAAATCAGCTCTTTCCTGTGGAGGGTGAATGAGATCAGACAATTCATCGACAATGTTTACCTTGGCGATGTGATGAGGATAGCGGAGAAATATGGGGACTGCCTGGAGATGGGAGCCAGCGGGTGCCACTTTCTTTCCTACGGGGCTTTCAATCTGGGATCAGACGGGACTCATGAGCCCAGACAAAACCTCTTCTACAGACGGGGATTGGCGGATCCTGCTCTGAGCCCTATGGATCTGGACTCCGACAGGATCACTGAACAGGTAAAGAACAGCTGGTACCGAGATGACACCACTGGTCGGCATCCCTCCCGTGCAGACACAGTTCCGAATGACAATAAGTCAGGTGCCTATTCCTGGCTAAAAGCTCCCCGCTACGAAGGAGTACCCTGTGAGGTAGGACCTCTGGCTCGCGTGATGGTTGAATACTCCCATAACAACAGTTCTGTTCGGGATTTGGTGGACATGAGTCTTAATGAGATAAAAATGAAACTTCCTGCTCTTTCCTCGTGCCTCGGACGTCATCTAGCAAGAGTGCTGGATGCCAAGCTGGTTGCTGATACTATGGCTGAATGGGTTCTCGAGCTAAAACCCGGGGATCCGGTGTACGTCCCCTATGAGCTTCCCGATGAGGCTGAAGGCATGGGACTATCTGAGGCGCCCAGGGGGTCTGTGGGGCACTGGGTTAGAATAAAAGGCGGGCTTGTTGACAACTATCAACTGGTCGTTCCCACAACCTGGAATGCCTCACCCCGGGATGATTCCAACAAACCCGGCCCTATGGAGAAAGCACTTGAGGGAATCAAGGTGAAAGATAGTCGAAATCCTCTGGAAGTTGTACGGATTCTCCGCTCGTTCGATCCCTGCTTAGCCTGTGCAGTGCACTTTGTTACTCCCAAGGGGAGAGAGCTCGAGAGATTTAGGATACGGTAGGCAGGGATGCAAAAGAAGAAGGAGGCTTACTAATGATTGTTTCAGAGAGAAAGAGCTGGGAGGAGATTCTCTCTTTCCTCGAAGGGGAAAAAGATGTTTTTCTGGTCGTCTGCGGGGGGTGTTCAGATGCCTGCAAGACTGGAGGCCCGCAGGGATTGATGGAAATCAAGGATAAATTGACAGAGGCGGGGAAAAGAATAACCGCTGCTCTTCTCATCGATTTTGTATGTAACAAAGTGCTTATTGGCATGCGTCTTAACCGATATATTGGAGAGCTTAAATCCTCTGACTCTGTTCTTGTTTCCTCCTGCGGTATCGGGGTTCAGGCAGTAGCTAACATGGTGGATGTTCCTGTTCGACCGGGAGATAATACCACATATATGGGCGGATTCCCGGGAGTCTGGCCGGGCGAGGAAAGATGTCTTCAATGTGGGGATTGCCGATTAGCTGATACCGGAGGGATTTGTCCTTATGCTAATTGTCCTAAATCTCTGGTTAACGGTGCCTGTGGAGGCTCTGATAAGGGTAAATGTGAGACTGATCCAGAAAAAGACTGTGTCTGGGCTCTTATCTATGAGAGGCTTAAGAATACAGGGAAGCTAGAGAATCTGAGGAAGATTTACTCAGCCCGGGATTACAATCTGATGGTTGCTCCGGCCGAGAGGAAGAAATCTATATTCTGGGCACTGGAAACTGTTGAAGAGAAGGAGAAAGAGGCGATATCTGAATAAAGGAGACTATCTACCCTATGAAGCTAAAAGATCTCTTTAAAAAGGGTAAGTTT
>CAYYHL010000252.1:0-3006 GCA_964471775.1 uncultured Clostridia bacterium | reverse complement strand
CTATGGCCTCTTCCTACAATGCCCGGCCCTTGCCTCCCGAAGTTCTAGTAAAGGGCGAAAAATGGACTTTTATCCGCAGACGAGAGGTCTATCACGACCTGGTTAGGACCGAAGCTATCAGCCTTGAGGAGGAAAATGTCATTCCTTCCTATACCATCCCTTTCGTCAAACTTCAGGGTACCGGCAACGATTTCATCGTTGTGGATAACCGGGCTAGTTTAATAAAGGATCCAGGAGCATTGGCCAGAAAAGTGTGCTCACGAAAAGAAGATGTAGGAGCCGATGGGCTTCTCCTTCTGGAAGAATCTCAGAAAGCGGATTTCAAGATGCGCATCTTCAATCCCGATGGCTCGGAGGCAGAGATGTGCGGTAACGGCGCAAGATGCATAGCCCGATTTGCGCACCTCAAGGGTATTGCCGGTAGAAGATGTACAATTGAGACTCTGGGCGGGACCATCGGGTGCCAGATTCAAGGAAAAAAAGTAAAAATTGGAATGGAAAAGCCGCGGGATCTACGTTTAAACTTGAGGTTATCCTTGAAGGGACAAATCTATGAAGGCCATCACCTGAACACAGGAGTGCCTCATTTTATCCTCTTCACCTCAAGAGTGGAGGAAGTTGCCTTAGAGGAGCTGGCTCCCCTCATAAGGAGACATCCGAAGTTTCGACCCCCGGGAACGAATGTAGACTTTGTGCAAGTGAAAAAGGGCAATACTCTTAAGGTGAGAACCTATGAAAGGGGAGTGGAAGACGAGACTCTAGCCTGTGGCACAGGAGCGGTGGCCTCAGCCTTAGTGGGCAGCCTAACCCGTGGGGTTTCATCCCCGGTGAGGGTAAGAATGAAGGGAGGAGATCTTTTCATCTACTTTGAACGGGGTAAGGACAATAATTTCTCTCAGGTTTTTCTGGAAGGAGAGGCTCGAGTCGCTTTTGAGGGCAAAATCAGTGAGGAGGCTGAGAATGTTTAAGGGATGTTTCGTAGCTGTGGTAACTCCCTTTAGAAGAGGAGAGATTGACGAGGCAGCATTCAAGGAACTTGTTCGCTTTCTGGTGGAAAAAGGGGTAGATGGAATAGTTCCCTGTGGTACTACTGGTGAGTCACCTGCGCTATCGCATGAGGAACACCGACGGGTCATTAAGTTAGCCGTGAAAGAGGCTAGAAAAAGAGTGGCTGTAATCGCCGGTACTGGGTCCAACAACACAAAAGAAGCAGAGGAATTAACAGAGTTCGCCAAGGACTGCGGAGCCGATGGAGCACTGGTAGTCGCTCCGTACTACAACAAGCCCACCCCGAGGGGCCTTGAGTCTCATTACCGTCGACTGGAGCGAATTGGCCTTCCTCTGGTGATCTATAATATTCCTTCTCGTACCGGAATAAATATCCCTCCCAGCATAGTGGCCAAGCTGAGCCAGCTGAATAACGTTGTGGGGATCAAGGAAGCCAGTGGCAGCATGGATCAAGTCTCGAGCATCATTGCACAGTCGGAGCCTAATCTTTCTATTCTTTCCGGGGACGACTCTCTGACCTTGCCCATTCTTTCCCTGGGAGGAGTAGGTGTGGTGTCTGTAGTAGCCAACATTTTGCCAAAAGAGACGCACGATTTAGTATCTTCCTACCTGAGGGGTGACATTGAGAGGGCAAAAGAGCTGCACTATAAGTTATTTGATCTCTGCAAAGCGATGTTCATTGAGACCAACCCTCTTCCCATAAAAACAGCTATGGCTCGTTTGGGAATGATCGAGAAGGAGTGGAGGCTCCCGCTGGAGGCCATGGAGAAGAAAAATGAGGAAAAGTTGGAAAGAGCGCTGTCTGGTTATGGACTAATTTAGCCCATGAAAAGTCTGTACCTCGATCCTTCCGTTCCCTCTGCTTGCCACGAAAAAGCCCAGCCAGAAAGACGCAAGATCACCTGGCGCTGGTGGAAAGAAAGAATTAATCGATACCGGGTAGTGGTCTCTAACCTAACCATAGAAGAAATAGAAGCGCTACAAACCCCGGAGAAGAGAGAAGCTATCCTCTCCCTAATATCTGATTTTCCGGTCATAGAAAAGACTCCTTCTGCACAAAGACTCGCTAAAAGGTACATTCGCGAAAGAATCATCCCAATTAATGCTGTCAATGACGCACTGCATATAAGTCTCGTTGCAACTCATAACATAGACATACTCCTCAGCTGGAATTTCGCCCACCTGGTGAATCCTCAGGTCGAAAGAAAGATCAATGCCTTCAATTTGACGAGCGGCCACCCCAGAATAAGAATCGCTAGCCCCAAAGATTTAATGGAGGAAGAATCCTGGCCATGACAAAACAAATTACCGTCGCTACCCGGTCCAAGACGGAGCTGGTTGATATCAGTTCCGAAATAGAGAGAATAGTAGAGGACTCAGGAACAAAGGACGGAGTGTGCTGGGTGTTTGTTCCTCATACCACCGCCGGCATAAGCATCAATGAAGGAGCCGACCCTAGCGTGAAGAGAGACATTCTTTCCCGACTAGATAAACTGGTCCCCTCAGGAGAAAGATACGAGCATCTGGAAGGAAACGCTCCTGCTCACATAAAGACATCTATTGTGGGTAGCTCAGAGACTCTTATCATTGAGAATGGAAGATTATTATTGGGCACCTGGCAGTCGCTGTATCTATGTGAGTTCGACGGCCCCAGGCATCGAAAGGTGATAATAAGGATCAAATAAGGAAATGGCAGATAAAGGAGGATATCGATGAAAGAAAAGTTAGGGCGGACTATTTTCGGTCTGGCAGCTACCTTCTTAGTTCAGAGTCTCTTTCTGAGCTCACCGCTGGCCCAAGAATGGCAACCACTCCAATTCTCTGGCAAGTATGAAAAGTACAAATATGAAGCGAGAACAAATGAAGGCCTCCTTTACCATACTTTTTTGGTCGAACCCAAAGACGTAGGCTTCGAAGTATCCTACATTTTTAGACTCACCGGAGTAAAAAGAGAAGATCTGGAATACGGATTCTCTGGAGAGCCATTCTCGTGGATGA
>CAYYHL010000251.1:0-3017 GCA_964471775.1 uncultured Clostridia bacterium | reverse complement strand
CTTGCCTTTGCTCCCCCGGGAACTCTGTCCGGTTACTGGGATTTTGCCACAGCACAGTTTGCAGCTGGAAACACCATCATCATACCTCACATATACAACTCCCTGTGGAACTGGGCTTCCTCAGTTGAAGATGAAATCCCTGGTGCCAAGGCCGCTGGCGCTCCCACTCCCGGTAATAGACCCTATACCGGTGCCTTCCATTTCTCTCCCAGCCGAGACAGCAGGAATCCGGAGGCAGCCTACTGGTGTCTGAAATACATTGGCTCCTATCAAAATCAAAAGGAAATGGCTGAAGGGGGATGGGTCTCGGTACGAAGGGACGTTCTGGAAGAGCCTCAATATAGGGATCCAAAGTGGCATCGCCAATTTGGATGGGCACGTCCGTCGCTTCAGACATGGGATGAGCAGTTGGAAGATGTGGACGACTACCTACACTTCAACAGTACTGCATTCGGTAAGCTTTATGAGATGATGACCATTATATGTCATGAGAATGCGATTCAGCAAAGAACACCAGCAGAGGGTGTGGAGGAGTGGGTGAGAACGTTCACGGAGTTGCAAGCAAAACATGGGAAACTACCAGTCCTGAAGTAAGGAATAAGTTCGGGGATACCCCCGGAGTACACGTAATATCTCCGGGGGTACCTGTCTTCTATTCGGAGCGAGCGGTTGCTCAAGGAAGAGGGAGCGCCGAAACAGAACTGGTAGCGGTGTTGGCTCAGTAGACTGAGTAAAGAGTGAGACGGAAAGCAGCAGAACAGGTCATGGCGAAGAGGTAATATCAATGTTGAGGAAAAGACCTATTTAATCTTAGGGAGACAGAACCATGAAAGAAAGGGTACGTGGGGAGCCTCTGGAAACAAAAAGAACATTCTGGCAGATCCTCACCACTGATAAATATGTCAAATGGTTTCTTATACTTCCGCTATTAGCGGTGCTGTCATCATTCATGTTCTATCCGCTCTTTTACTGTCTCTACATGTCTTTTCATGAGTATGTCCTGCGAGCCCCTCCTCTTTTTATTGGAGCAGAAAACTATCGAGTGGTGCTGCACGATCCGGTGTTCTGGCAGGCTGTTGGTCGTACTTTTTACGTATTAGTTGTGTGTATAGCTGTGGAACTTAGTCTCGGCATGGGGATTGCACTTTTGCTGAACCGGGAATTTAAAGGGCAAAACACCATACGGGGACTTTGTCTTTTGCCTCTTCTAATCTCGCCACTTGCCATGTCCTTGATGTGGAATTACATGCTGCACGTTCAATTTGGCATAGTAAATCAGGTTTTGGTGTGGCTTAGGCTTGGGGCGGTTGAGTGGATCTCAAATCCAAAAATTGCACTGTATAGTATTATGCTCATTTCGATCTGGCAATGGACCCCTTTCTCTATCTTTGTTCTCCTTGCCGGTTTGAGAGGTCTGCCCAAAGATGCACTTGAAGCGGCAAGAGTTGACGGGGCTTCCCGTTGGTTCACCTTTCGCAAATTAATCTTGTCAATGTTGACGCCGCTCATAATCATCATCATTTTACTCCGGACCATGTGGTTGATAAGGCTATTTGACCCGCTCTATGGAACTACGCGAGGGGGCGTGGGAACAGAGTCGCTGGATTGGTTTATGTACAGAATTTCATTCGTTTTCTTTGACGTGGGGAAAGGATCGGCACTGGCGCTGTTTTCTCTCTATGTAACCATTGTTCTCTGTGCCATTCTGTACCGACAGTTGATAAAGGCCCTGGGAGCAGCAAAATAGATTAGGAGGTGAAGAAAATGAGACGGGTGATGTTTTGGGTAGCGATAGTCATTATCCTATTGATATTTCTTCTCCCAATAGCATGGGTGTATGTGACCTCGTTAAAGTCACCTGCGGATATTTTCAGACCCGATAAATTAGCTTTTGCCCCCACTTTTTATAACTATAAGTATATAGCTACGGTTAGGCCATCTTTGATGGAATTCAGGAATGCTCTAATCACAAGCGTCATCAGCACAGCTCTGGTGATGGCTGTCTCGCTACCTGCTGCTTACAGCTTTGCTCGATTCAACACCGGTGGGGGACATCTACTTTTTATCACTATTTCAACAAGGATGTTTCCTGGTGTAGTAGCGGCAGTACCTTTCTTTTTTCTTTTTCGAAATCTAGGACTTCTGGATACGCACCTTGGACTAATTCTACTATATTTGTACTTTAATATGTCCTTTGCCACGTTTTTGTTATATGGATTTTTTAGAGAAATCCCGGAGGAGCTTGAACGTTCTGCTATGGTGGACGGCTATGGACGGCTGGCTATCTTTCGCAAGATCATATTTCCTTTGATCAAACCAGGAGCAGCAATTACAACTGTATTTTGTCTTATATTTGCGTGGAATGAGTTCTTCTTTGCCTTTCTCTTTACCCGTAGAATCGCCAGGACAGTGGCCGTAGGACTGGCAGTGTTCTGGGGTTCTATAGAAATCCAGTGGGGGCCTATGGCTGCATTGATGGCTCTTGCCATCCTGCCAACCTTAGCTGCCGCCTGGTTCATGCAAAGATTTATAATCCGGGGATTGACATTTGGAGCTGTTAAGGGATAATAAGACAGAGCTCTTGTTCTTGAGGCATAGAGCAGTCTGTCCGACGAAGCAGGTCTTATGGGCAGCGGTGGCGGCCTTACCAGGCGAGAGCGCAGAGTAGGAGGTAATAGAAAATGGCTTGGGGAGATAGGCTCTTTTGGGGGATTGTAATTCTTATCGGGATTCTTTTCCTCTGGCTCGGACTTCTGGAAAAATTTGTTCCTATCTGGGTTGGAATAATATTGGGATTTTTTGCCTTGTTGGCTATGCTAAAATATGGTCCTCGCCCTAAGGAAAGAGGAGAAGGGGAGAAGGGAGCGTAAAAGCAATGGCAGAGGTAAAGCTAAAAGATGTAACTAAGCGCTATGGAAGATTAGTTGCAGTTAATAATGTTAGCTTTAGTTGCAAGGATGGGGAGTTTTTCAGTATCTTAGGTCCCTCAGGTGCTGGCAAGACAACAACCCTTGAGC
>CAYYHL010000250.1:0-3018 GCA_964471775.1 uncultured Clostridia bacterium | reverse complement strand
AGCCCGGAGCCCTTTTATCTTAATGTTCAGCCCAGTTTCAACAACCCTTGTCTGCATACCTGCCTTACCAAGAATTTTTTCTTAATTTCAACTATAATTGTATCAAGGGCACAAAAGGCAGGCTGGCAAGTTTCATATCTGCAAAACTTGCCACACGGGCAAGTTCAAAAATGGTTGAAAAATTTGGTGAAATCTTAAAGAAGCTGAGGAAAGAGCATCACTTAACACAGGATGAGCTCTTGGCTAGGTTGCCCGATGAACGGCATCAAAACTATGACTTGTCTGAGGTATCGAAGTGGGAAAGCGGTAAGAGAAAACCACCCGAGGATGTGATTGAGGCGTTTGAGTCTGTTTTTTCTACGCCACCCGGCTACCTACTTGAAGCAGCAGGATATACCAAGCTTGCCGAATATCGCAGATTGATAGTTCAGCACGATAACAGTGGTAGGGAATCTAAAATATTCAAGCCACCGCCTGAATTGGAACTTGAGAAAAGAGGAGCATTCTTGGAGGCCATTAAGTGGGAGGCGCTTTCCGATATAGTTGTCCGGCTCCAAGTTAGTCTGTCTCGCATCAGCGCAAAGGACTGGGGCGTTTGGCAACTTCCCGACGCTCCTTGGCTACTTTCCGCTCCGTATGTATCTAGTGAGGAACACCCAGCAGAACTGAACGTGCGGATTGACCGAGGCAAACTTAGGGTAGACCTAATTATAGAGGAAGATAAACAATTCTCGCTCTTGATGATGCGATTAGAAGCTGTATCTCCAGAGTTCGCAAAATTCCGAGAGTGGAAGCAGCGATCTCTAACAGAACTCATCAGTAGTTGCCAAGAGATATGTCGTGAAATCTGGCATGCGGCAGAGAGTAGAACAGGTTTGAGGATGACCCCATTCGACCCCGGATATGGGTTTCTACAGAATGTGCCCCTATTCACCTATGAATTTGCCCTGGATAATTACGGGCGTGAGAATTTACCTCGACTCGAAGTGCTACCTCACGATGCTTATCGATGCAGACTCACACCTGAAGGGTGTCCAGAATACATACTCGCGGTGGGCTCTGAACAAGAGATGATGATATGTAGGGAGGTGACCATGTTCCTTTGTAGTTGGTATACCAAGGACGGAAGAATTGGCAAGATAAAGGAAGAAGAAACAAAGGTTTGCAGGCAAGCTGAACCCTTTAAGAAAGCACTATCCCGAGTTCTTGATCACTCTGTCGAATAGACGTGATTTCACGAGTAGCCCTCTACTATACCTCTATTATACCTCACAGGTTAGGATTTGTGTCTATTTCAGCCACTTTAATCTGTCATCCAAATCGCTGCCTCCCCAAGGCTAGGTTATCTACCGGGCTAGCGATTGAATGTGCTTTCTTAACATCAATGTCAGCCAGCTCGCAGTAATGGCGCGTCATCTCTAAGCTGGCATGACCCAGCAGTCTTTGCAGGGTGAATACATCCCCACCGTTCCTTAGGAACATAAGGGCTCCTGTGTGCCTTAGCGTGTGAGGGGAGCACCTGACACCTTTGATGCCGGCTTTCTCACCATACTTCTTTATCACCCTTTGGATTCGGCTTTTGGTTAGTGGCCAGCCATCCTGGCTGAGAAAGACAATGTCACACTTGGGATTAGCCGGCTCGGGGCGATATCGGTTAATGTAATTCCACAAAACACGCTGGCTAGCTCTGCCAATCGGAATCAGGCGTTCCTTCCTGCCCTTCCCTGAGACCTTCAAGACGCCTTCTGTTAATCGGATGTCGTTTAGTGTTAGGCTTGTTAGTTCTGAGACCCTAAGCCCGGTATCCAGTAAGATCAGGATTACTGCCATATCTCGGTAGCCCTCCCGGTTTGAGATATCGATGACATCAAGCAGTGTCTGGAGTTGGAGCTTAGAGAAGGTCGGTATTATTTTTCTTGGTGGCTTAGGGATCTTTACCTTATGGAAGGGGTTGCTGTCAACTATCCCCTCAGAGACAAGCCAGGACCAGAATGCCCTTATGGAGCGGAGGTAGCAGTTTACAGTGTGTCCGCTGAGTTTCCCTTGCTGAGGTTTAGCGTAGGGGTGGCTACTAAATCGGTTCTTTTGCTGAAGGTGCACGATAAACATCCTGATTTCGTTGGCGCCTATATCGGCGACGTCTGTAGATAGCCCCTGGGCATATAAGAATCCCCCCAGATATCTTACCGAGCTTCTTACCATCTCTATAGTTTTAGGGCTCTTAGCCTCTGACTGGGCACAGAGGCAATAGCCATCAATGAGGCTAGAGAGTTCGGTTTTTGACGAAGCAGGCACCCCCTTTTGACAGACAGGGGATTTTGGGCTAAAATAGATACGATTTCGGCGGGAGTAGCTCAGCGGTAGAGCCCCTGCCTTCCAAGCAGGTTGTCGTGGGTTCGACTCCCATCTCCCGCTCCAGATAGGAAAAGAGGGGCTTCCCGAAGGGGAGCCCCCTTTGATTTTCCCCGAGTCAAGGTGTCGAAATTTATCTCCCCTCCGACTCGTTAACTGGTCAAGGTCCTCTCATCACTTGAAGGTCACAAACCAATCAGAGGGTGGTCACGCATTTTTGACCGCCCAACACAAGGGGACTTAAGATGGTGGTGAGAGGTAAGAACAGAAGGTGGCAGGAGTTGGAGAAGGACAACATACCTCTAGAAAAACTGGCTAGGCACTTTGAGGCCTACAACCGCAGCGAGGGCAAGTCACCCAGAACGGTGGAGTGGTATTGCCGGGTGCTGCGCTTCTTCCAGAAATACCTGGAGGAGCAAGGGCATTCCACAAAGCTCGGGGATCTCACTCTTGGGGTGGCCAGAGAGTTTGTCCTTTATCTCCAGACTCGCAGGAAGCGGGATAAGCATCCCTGTATACCTTGCCCTGACGGCAAGCTGGCAGCCATAAGCGTGCAAAACTATGTCCGCGGCCTCAGGGCTGGGTGATCGCTTTCAGGAAGAGATCCAAGAGGTCGGTGAAGACGACCCTGACTTGTTTCCCTTCTACGTGCCCCCAGGAGCGCTG
>CAYYHL010000249.1:0-3024 GCA_964471775.1 uncultured Clostridia bacterium | reverse complement strand
ACATCATATGTTCGAGGACATGAGCGAGCCCTGCCTTCCCTACGGGCTCGTCAACCCCGCCTGCCTTGAATAGCAGACGAAAGGTGATTGTCGGTGAGCGTTCCCGCTTGACCATCAGAATCTTGAGACCATTGTCCAGCGAGAATTCCTGTACAACTTCCCGTAAATCAAGACTCCGCGCATCGGCAACTGTAAGGCCTACCAGCAACACGGCGACGGGTACTAGGCCTGCTAATATGGAAGACAAAGGGTGCCGCCTGTGCCTACGATCCTCTTCAGAACAGCATCCAAGTTGCTTTGTATCCATTAGCTCAGCTTGAACTTATCATCGGCTTCCTTGGTTCGTCTTTGAGAGTTTATTGACAGAACACATACACTTATTATCCAGGTTTCCATTTTTGTCAACTCACACCTCCAGGTAGGCTCTCCTGAGTGGGAAGACCTGGATATCGTGGCCACAGAATCAGGTGTAGCAAGTTTCTTTCATTTCAAAAGAGGCACTTGCAATTTATCCGGCCTTGAGGTATTGTTTTTTGGGTCATTTGCCTCTCTTTTGATAATGCCTCTCAAGCTTTTCCTTATCTCGGAAGAACGATGACCGTTGGCAAGGACCAAATGGAGCGACGGGCTAGCGCTAATTAAGATAAGATGCTAAAGCACACCTTCATTCACATCCCCGGAGTAGGACCAAAGAGGGAGTTGAGACTCTGGCAAAGGGGGATTATCTCCTGGGAGAAGTATTTAACAAACTCCGCTCTGTCAGGTCTTGGTAGACAAAGCCGGGCGGACTTAGATAGGTATATTGAGAGGTCAATAGAAGCCCTGGCACATGGCGATGCTCTTTTCTTCGAAGATCTACTTCCTGGAAGAGAAATCTGGAGGATCTATTCCGAATTTGAAGGCGACTCTGTCTTTTTGGACATAGAGACCACCGGTTTGGGAGGCGGAGGCGATTATATAACTGTCATCGGGCTCTTTGATGGGAGACAAATGAAGACTTTCATTAAGGGCCAAAACCTCGAGGATTTTCCCGCTGAACTAGAGCAGTACTCAGTTATAGTGACCTACGGCGGCAAATGCTTCGACATACCCTTTATCGCGTCTGAATTTAAGGACTTCAGGCTCACCCAGGCTCACATTGATCTCAGGTATCTTCTTTATAGAGTCGGATACTCCGGCGGCCTTAAACAGATAGAGGCGAATCTTGGTATCCAGAGGGAAAAGGGACTCAGAAACATAGATGGCTATCTTGCTACAATTCTGTGGCAAAAGTACCTCGGAGGTGATGAGAGAGCGCTCCCTGCTCTGGTAAGGTACAACATGGAGGATGTGGTCAATCTCAAGTATCTCATGGAATTTGGCTATAATAGAATGGTTGACTCTTTGCCCATTCCCATAGACTATCTTGAACTGAGCAAGAAGACAAAAGTTGACCTTACGTTTGACTCCCGTATTGTCCAGGAGATAAGGGGTGAGATGGGCTGAGTACGTACAAGCATACATCCATTAGCCATTGCTCCCGGCGGTATTGCAGATAAGCCGGGAGCTATCAAAAATGACGCTGAAGTTCTACATAGGGAGGTGTAGACATGAAAAGAGTGATCGTGGCTTATGAGTCAAAATACGGTAACACCAAAGTTGCAGCTGAAACTATTGTAGAAGGAATGGGAGAAGCCGGGGGAATAGAAACCATCATCAGGAGAGCTAAAGAAGTGGACTTTGACGAAGTCTCTAAATGCGACGTTATTTTGATTGGTTCCCCGAACCACATTGGCGGGCCCACAAGAAGTGTGAGGAAGCTCATCGACAAAATTGGGAAGCTCGACCTGGAAGAAAAACAGGTTGCTGTCTTCGACACATACCTTGGAAAGGACTTTGAAAAAGCAGTCAGGAAAATGGAAAGAAGGATAAATGAAAAGGCCCCTGTATTGAAACTGATAGTCCCAGGATTATCGATAAAAGTTCAGGGGATGAAGGGCCCAATCTTTGAGGAAGAACTCCCCCGATGCAAAGATTTTGGACGCAAAATAGCAAGTCAAATAGATATTTCATAATTTTTCGAGTTTCTCTTGCCAGTTCTATAGGATCGAAGGGCGAGAACCCGGGCCTCAAGAAACGCTGATATTTCATTGTCATTCATTCAGGCAGGTATTCTGGTTCATAGTATTATTTTTAAGACTTCATTGGTGTCTTCTAAACTTTTCAGCACAAAATCAGCACCAGCATTTTCCAATTGCAATCTTGAATAGACCCCTGTGGTGACACCAATGGTTTGTATTCCTGCTTCCTTTCCTGCTATCATATCTCTAGGAGTATCCCCGAAAAGAAAAACGTTGTTATCAATTCTAAGATCAAATTTGTTTTTAGCTTTTTCGATTGCCAGTTTCACCAGATCAGTACGGTTTATGCTTTCGTTTCCAAATCCGCCGATCTTGAAGAAACTGTCCAGGTTGACTTTTCTTAATTTACCGAAGGCAATTGGCTCCAAATTGCCCGTAACCAGGCCCATCAAAATACTATGCTTACCTAACTCTTCCAATAATTCTCGCACTCCGCTCAACACATCAACGTCATCACTGTCAATGACCTTATTGAAAGAATCTGTCATGACCTTCATGCATTTTTCCAATTTTGAATGGATCGTCTCATCATCCAAGCCTCTCTTCTGTAAGACTTCAATTATTATCTGTTGGTCAATCATTCCGTGATGCTCGACAATATCAATACCCGTATTGACGCCGTATACTTTCTTAAAAGCTTCAGAAAATGCCCTGAGGTGGGCCTTCGAACCCCTAATCAGAGTTTTGTCTATGTCGAATAGGACTAGTTTTCTCATGTTGTTCGCGATCCTTGATCTTGCTTTGATCCGATGCTGTCCTGGGTGAATCCTGGCGTCGTATCCTTCAGATTCCGCGGCGCCGCATGCCGGGTGGTAGCCAAAACTTTATTCAACGAAGGAGTGATGGCAGACTATCTCTTGCAGAGTTTTTCTTACTTTTCCTTCTGGACTATCAGCCGGCCAAC
>CAYYHL010000248.1:0-3025 GCA_964471775.1 uncultured Clostridia bacterium | reverse complement strand
ATCACAGCGGCAATTGCAACGTGCGGTTACCAAATGAGACAACACACAAGGGCGAGGGGTGGCAAATCGGCTCCACGTTACCCCGGCAAGAAGTTTGATTGTTTGTGCTATTTTGGCTAGTTTCACTTGAAATTGCCCCTCTTGTCCTATAAAATTAAAAAGCAGTACAAAAAGCAAAAACCGGCTGCTTTTGACAATCACTTTTCGGGCCGTTTGCACCTCTTCTATTTTAACTTATTTCGCTGAAGTGGTTGTGCCAATGATCCCGCTATAACCCTTACCAAATTAAGTAACAGCCACTCGCAGATTCCAACAATTGAGATTAAAAGATCAGTAGCTTTCCCCCCAACCCTTACGGATGGTATGGCTTTGTCGACTGAGCCAATTTTGCCAGGATCTTGTATTAAAGGATCGACAATCAGAGTTCCTTATCGGCTTTGGCTCGCTTCATACCTTCTCCTTTTAGACATTGGGCAACATGTTCAGAAATGGAATCACTGGCTGGGATTGAAATCGATAGAGTCAACTTCGCCCGCCAGCGAATTCCTAATAATTTCAGAATCAGAAAAGGTTATTTCCTTTTTCTTACCACTAAGGTACATCGGTCATCGCCCTTTTCCAAATGGGTCTTCATCTCCAACTCAAAAAGGGGGATTCGACGTAGCCGTACTCAACCTGTCTTGCAATGTTGCATAACCGCTCCATCATCTCCGGCCCCGTGTCTATGAGCTCCCAGCGCCAGACGAATGGACATCCGTATAAATGAAGCTCGACTTCATCCCCGGTGTCCTACACCCAGTCCGCTTTGAAAATCTGGCGTAGGTCTTCCGTCAGGAACTTGTCCCAGAGTTCATGGGCGTTCTTGACGTTGCCGATCTTTCTAGCCCTGGTCTTGGCGACCTCGTAGATTGCTTTCTTCAGCAACTCATCGGCCTTTTCGACGCCAGCTTCATCCATCGCCTTGAGGATATGGTAGAGGTATTCGGCCCGACCCGCCATCGGTTGGCCAGTCAGTTCGTATTGTATGGCCATGATTCCCTCCTCTCTATAGTTTACTGCAGTTTCCTGCACTCTGAGCCCTTAACTCCGTCAAAGTTGTAATGATTCCAAAAGGTTACCGGAAGGCCACGGGATAGGCGCAAATTGTCAGCGTAATGTCAACCCAAACGTTGCGGACGGCTTTGCTGAATGATGGCATCTTCCCATGTTAATGTATTACCCGCTAAATTAGCATTTCTGGCCCAGATAAGTCCTGTTTTTTAGGTTAAAGAAATCTTTGAAGAAACAAAAGGGGACATATGAAAGCATAAAACATAATTCTGCAACATACCAACTATAAAATAATGCAGCGCGATCATGGTTCCCAATAACTGTATTCCAGCGCCATGGTATTGAGAACTAACTACTTTCCCCTTTTTAGGTTATTTATCGGGTTCTTTAGATGTCTCTATAGACCGCCTTCGGCTAACAAGCTTGTGGGCATCCTGCACTGCAGTCCGCATGAGAAAGAAGAGGCCCACAAAGGCTGGCAGGTAGAGAGTCGAAAAGCGCCATATCAGATTGTAGTATGGGGCAAATCCAATAGGTACAATAGGAGCCATGATTGACAGTGAGGCAGCCTCCGCCAGCCCAGAACTTCCAGGGGTGGGCGCGAAATATATGAGAAATATAAGGGCAGTCTGAATTTCAAGGACATCCACCAAGGTCGACGCCTTGATTCCGAGAAAGCGAAGGCAGAGGAAACCCATCAGAGATCGCGACAGAATGAAAGTTAGACTCAAGAGGCATACCAGAGCGAAATTTGCTCTGCCCATGCGAACAAACCTGCGCGCATCCTCCATGTAGGTGTAGATAATATCAACCAGCCTGCACGCCAAACGGCTCATGCGATCAAGCGGGTGTCCAGTCCGGGCTTGGCCAGGTGGCCACCAGTCCTCTAGTCGGTACTCATTGCCAAACATCCGCCAGAAAGTTCGCGAAATCAGCGAGACTCCAACCCGAAAAAATCCTGGACAGACTGCTCCGAGAACCATTGTCCCGCTCACAAGGGTGAATAACCAAATAGCTCCGTAAAAGAAATATCCAATCTGATATATACCGGAAAAGAGGATGGAATAAAGGCCAATGCAGACCAGAGCCACTATGCTTCCTAAAAAAGTGATGAGACTTATGGACACAGCCGTTCCTACGCTCGCGCCCCCACGGTTCAACATATAGATTTGTCCGAATCCCCCGCCCGTATTGGAAGGAGTGAGCATGGCGATCCCCACGTTGGCCCATTCGGCCTTGAGGCACGTCCACAGGCCTATACCGGGCTGAAGGACGCGGGACACAATCCAAATCCTTAAAGCACAAGCAAATGTGTCGAAAGGGAGAAAGAAGAGTATCAGTAACAGATAGCCCCACTGAAGCTGCTCTAATCTGGGTGCTTGGTCGTGGGTCTGAATTCGATAGAATTGGTACCAGAAGACTCCAACCGTCAAAAAGAGAAAGACAAGGCTTCCTGCGATGAGCTTACCGCGACCAATACCCTCATGCTCCCTGACTGCGGCGCTTCTTTGTGAAGCAAAGGCTGAATCTAAATCATCACTCTTTGGCTCATTCCTTCGCTCGTGATTATGGAAAGCAATAGAGCCTCTGCTGGCTTCGATTGACATGTATCATTTCCCTTTCCTAGGTCAAGATTATCTTTTACAGACTGGCTCTGAATATATTACTTTATGCGAGGAAATCGGATGAAGCCGCAATTACTATCAACAGCAGCCCTGTAATGGCAATTTTTCTTACATGACGATTCATCTCCTTATTTAGTTACGCCTCTCAGCCTGACAGTCCCCAGTCATAAATGATCAGAACGTTCTTATCAAAATTGGAAAATATTGTAAAGAAAAATCGGAAATGTTTTTTAATAGATAAAACAGAATAAGGGATTTCTAAGTGTCTGAAAACTAGGTAATCAATAATGCAAGAGTTCTAACTGAAATACGAAGATTTTCCAATCATAGGCTCATATTATATTTTCAAC
>CAYYHL010000247.1:0-3031 GCA_964471775.1 uncultured Clostridia bacterium | reverse complement strand
CTCATTATGTGCCACCAAACTCTCTCCCAGATTCCAACCGAACTCAAAGGTTTGATCTTAGGAAATACTGGTATTCAGGTTTACTTCAGGCTCAACCGCCAGGATGCTCAGCTTCTGGCCAAAGAGGGATTTGAGTACTCAGGCTATGAGGTTAAGAGAATGGGTTCTCTTCGGCCTATATTCTGGTCCTTAGGTGAGGAGTGGGAGCGCAAAATTGGAGAGCTCCAACACCTACCTCCCAGGGTCTGCTATGCCAAGCACAAAATTGAAGGAGGGATCATCCCTCTTCGGACGGTAGAAATTGAGCCGGCCTGGGAAGTTCTGGCAATGAGTGAAAAGGAGTACTCAAAATTCCTGAAGAACCTTCCTTTTGGCAAAAAGTACCTTATGCCAAGAGAAAAACTGACGGCTCTCTACGATCAGAGGTATAGTCTCATTAAGGAAAGAGTTGAGGCAAGACCGGCAAGAAAGGAGAAGGTAACCCGACTGCCGTCTTTAGAAGATGAAGAAAAGGTTAAGAGAAAAGAGATTGTTGTTTCGCCCAAGGAAGAAAAGACTCCAATACTTGAGGGAGTAGGTGGCTCCCAACACCGCTATCTTCAGACCTTAATCAAAAAAACAGCTGAAGAGAAAGGCTATCGGGCCACAGTTGAGGAGCCTACTGCTGATGGTCTGGGGAAAGTTGATGTGGGTCTTAAAAGAGGCGACAAAAGAATTGCCTGTGAGATTTCCCTGACCTCCACTAACGAGCAAGAGCTTTCCAATGTAGAAAAGTGTTTGAAGGCAGGTTATGAAAAAGTCATCCTTTGTTCGCCTGAAAAAAAGACTTTGGAGAAGGTAAAGAAACTTGCTACTCCAAAACTTAAGGAATCTGACTTAAAGAAAATCTTGTTTTTCCAGCCAGAAGAACTCTTCTTTTACTTGGAAGAGCAAGTAGCTGGTGAAGCCAGCAAGGAGGAAAGGGTAAAAGGTTACAAGGTAAAAGTGAAGTTTCAGCCAGTTGCCGAGGCAGAGAAAAGGACAAAGCGAGAAGCTATTGCTCAGGTTATTGTTCAGGCTCTGCGGCGTCTGAAGAAAGGGGAAAGAAGGAAAGAGCAATAACAGATTATGGAGCTTATTTTGGCCGCATAAAAGAGTGTAAATTTATTAGATATTTATTATTAGCTAACTGCTTACAAATAAAGCGAATGATTAGATGAAATCACAAGTTTAGAAAAGAAGTTCATAGGGTTAGAAATAGCCGTAATTGTAATTTTATTGGTACAGATAAATCTATGTTAGGCATACATGAAAGGTATTGAAAGATAAAATGGCAGATTCAACTATAATCGCTGCAATAATTGCAGCGTTAGCTACAATATTGGCCGCTGTAATTAGTCTCTTTCGAGCTAAATTATCATCTAGTAAAAAGCAAAATAGTATTGATAGCTTTGATGATCTTCCCACGAAAACCTATACTAGATTGTTGGGACGTGAACAAGAGATCGAAAATTTTTTATCTATCTTAAGAGATCCTAATGCAAAAACTATTATTTCTTTAACAGGTTTAGGAGGTATAGGAAAGACGGCTATTGCTCGCGAAGTATTAGAGAAATGTCAGAAAGAAGAATTGTTTGAAGCCTTTTTATGGGAAACAGGTGTAGAGGAAGTTTTCTCTGGGGGCGATATTCACCGCTTTTCTAGGACTCCCTTATCGCTTTCTCGATTGAGAAATAGCATTGCTAAACGCTTGGGTAATCCTGATGCTGCAAATGACAGGTTTAAGATAAGAAGCCTTTTGAATAAAACTCGAACTCTAATTATTGTTGACAGTTTGGAAAATGCAATTGATTACAGAGCTTTAGTTTCAGGGATAGAAGAACTTGCCACGAAAAATAGCAGGTTTATTCTTACAAGCCGCCTTCAGCTTTCAGACTATGATAGTATCTATTCAATTGTGATCAAGGGGCTTGAGGAGAATGATTCGCTATTATTTCTTCAGCTTGAGGGACAAGACAGAGGGATACAATCAATTGCACAAGCAAATGAAAATATACTGAGAAAAATCTATGAAACAACGGGAGGAGCGCCTTTGGCTATGAAATTATTAGTAGGCCAGGTATCTCGGTTACCAATAGAGGAAGTACTACAAAAACTAAAGAGTGCAATAGGATCCGCTGAAAAGATGTATACATTCATATATCGCACTTCCTGGAAGCTTTTAAATCCAAATGCACGGAAGGTACTTATAGCTATGCCAGCCTTTCCGTCTTCAGCAATACAAAACGCAATTGGGCATGTCAGTACAGTTACAGGATATGAACTTACAAATGCCCTTCATGAACTAGTTACTTTATCGCTTCTTGATGTTGGCGCAGGTCTGACAGAGTCAGACAAGCGATACAACATCCACCAGCTAACCAGACAATTTTTAAATACAGAATTACCAGACAGATGGACATAGAACCAGTAAAACTTAATGCCGAGGAAATCCAAATCCTGAGAGAAAGAACACAACGTTTCTTGGACTGGATTTTCAAGTTCGTTAGGTCAATTGGTGACCAAAACGAGGAAATAGCGGAACGAGATAAAAGCAAAATCATAGCAGAGAAGGAGAATATATTAGCAGCGCGACGTCATTGGTGGGGATTAGGGGATTACACAAAGTTTGTTCTATTCCCCGCTGTTATAGAAATAGAGCTCAGTTTAGGGACTCTTCCTGGTAGATGGTTTGAACACGTGGCTCAATTGATTCTCGCACAAAGAGAGAAAGATATTGAAAAAATGGCCCTTTTACACTATGAAATAGCAGAAGATTATTATTATGATTCTAATGATTCATTCTTTCTCCAGCTTGGTACCGATAGATTAGAAGAGGCGATAAGAGAATACAAGCAAGCATTGGCTTATATTCCAAACAATGTGCAAGTACGGTATGGCCTTATAGGCATATACAATCCACAGGGAGTTGGCCGCATAATGGATGCACTTAAGGAGTATTTAGAAATGCTAAAAATCAATCCAAAAGATGCAACTACTTTTTCGATGGATG
>CAYYHL010000246.1:0-3041 GCA_964471775.1 uncultured Clostridia bacterium | reverse complement strand
TTCAAAAACCAGATATTTGCCTTTTACATAATGGTAGATCCCCACCACTGAGACCCTCAAAAGATGCATGTACCTCCCACCTACATCCTCAAAGGTATTTTGGGTCTCCAGATCTAGAACAATCCTATTCGTACATTCTGCTGTCTCTTTTTGCACAAGAAGATTCCTTCGTCCCAAAAGGTCCTCTGGTCGGAAATACCATGAGCCCATTTTATCTCACCTACCTACCCCGTCAAGTATGCTTTAAGAAGTCAAAAAGTTGCAAGAAAAATACTGGACAAAATTAATTAAGTATATAAACTGGATGGTGCCAAGGATGGGGATGCAGCTTTTGCAGGAAACTTTCTTGGGCAACGAGACCCCCGGAGCAGAGCTGCAGCAAGAGCTTCTGAGGAAGACAGGGAATTTGAGGAAAATGAGAATTGACGAAATAAGTGTATATGTGTAATATCCCCAAGAAACAGCCGTGAATTTCAAGGAGGTGTCTTTAAAATGTGGGATAGGCTCAAGGAAGACCTGGAGGCTGTCTTCGGCAGAGATCCGGCAGCGCGGAACCTGGCGGAGGTAATCCTTTGCTATCCGGGCCTGCATGCTATATGGCTGCACCGTATAGCTCATTATCTCTGGACTCATGATTTTCGCTTTCTGGGCCGGTTCACCTCTCATATAAATCGCGTTCTGACCGGGATCGAAATTCATCCGGGGGCGAAGATTGGAAGGAGATTCTTCATTGACCATGGGATGGGAGTGGTTGTGGGGGAAACTGCGGAAATCGGAGATGATGTTCTCATGTATCAGGGGGCGGTTCTTGGAGGAACCACCCTGGAGAAGAAGAAGCGTCATCCTACCATTGGGAATTGTGTAGTCATAGGTGCTGGAGCTACTATCCTTGGACCTATTGAAGTTGGCGATGGAGCCCTCATTGGATCAGGATCGGTAGTCGTCAAGTCGGTTCCTCCAAGTGCCACCGTAGTGGGAGTGCCGGGCCGGATAGTGGAGCGCAAGAAACCCGCCGTAGAAGCCCTCATAGATCTGGAGCATGGGAAGCTACCTGATCCGGTAGCCGAAGCGGTGAATATCCTGGTAAATAGGATTCAGAAGCTAGAGAAAAAAATAGCACAACTGGAGGAAAGGCAAGGCTTAGCTTCTGCCAATGAAAATAAGTCCCAGGCCAAAGTGAGAACCCAGCAATGGTTTTCCGACGGCGAGGCTATCTAGAGTTATAGTACCCTCACACCATCTTCCGTTTCCGTCTTCTCCAGCCCCGGTTCTCTTCATATCCTTCCTCAATCCTCCCTCAATGTTTCTCGGACATAATCTATATGTTGTAGATAATAGCGGCCGAGCGCCCCTTGGTAGAAAGTCTCATTTCTTACCCCCTTATTAATCCTATCGAAACTGTGGTCATTGTAGAGTCAATACATTCGATGTCAACCTCCACAGATGAAAGCAGTAAATAAGGGATGGACAGTTGTCTTGGTTGATATTACCGAAAGTACTACCTGCCAAACCGGGGGGTGAGTTCTAATAGGTGCTCTCAGCATCGTCTAGGAGACAAACCTGATTAATTTCGTCAGGCATTCCGCCTGGTCTCTTGACAAAGGTTAATTAATTTAGTATCATATTCGCGTAAAAGGAGAACATAGTGAGTCGCAAAAAACTGGCCATAATTGGCAGCCCAATGTGGGTAAGAGCGTTATATTGAACTCATTCACAAAATAGATAAGTGACCGTTTCCAATTATCCGGCGACCGCTGTTAAGGAGATGAGGGGAAAAGCCAGAATTGAAGAAAGGGAATTTGAAGTAGCTGATAAGCCGGGATATACTCCGTATCCCCCATGACTGAGGAACAACGAGTATTCAGATCCATTTTGCTAAGAGAAAAACCGGAGATCGCCCTCCAGGTGGTAGACGCAGGGGCCACCGAGAGAAGAGGAATGAACCTTCTGAGAAAGCGAAGAAAAAATGCTTGACAAAAATCATGGTTTTTCTATTATGCGTACTCGTAATAATTGACTATGGTTGTCATAATAATTTGTCCATACCTATTTTCAGCGAGGGGGTGCTCCAATGAGACTGACCACCAAGGGAAGATATGGAGTAAGAGCCATGTTTGACCTGGCTGCACATCGGTCAGCCGGTCCTATCTCGGTTAAGAGTATCTCCGGGAGGCAGGGAATCTCCATCAACTATCTGGAACAGATCTTCAACCAGCTAGGTAGAGCGGGGTTAATACAGAGCATAAGAGGTCCAGGAGGGGGCTTTATGTTAAGCAGAGACCCGGGTGATATCAAAGTATTGGACATTATCAAAGCCCTGAAGGAACCCATCGCGCCTGTGGCCTGTGTGGATGACAAAGACCCGGACCAGTGTGAAAGGACAGATACATGTGTTACTCGCCTGCTTTGGAAAAAATTGGGAGACATAATAAGAGAGGTTTTAGAGAACACAAGTCTTGAAGATTTCCTCAAAGAGACAGACCAGCTCCCCAGGGCTCCCCAGCCCGAACACCATCACATGTTCCATATCTGAAGGAGAAAGAGATGAAAAGAATATATCTGGACTACAATGCCACCACCCCCATCCATCCTGAGGTTCTGGAGACGATGTTGCCATACCATAGGGATTCCTTTGGTAATCCTTCCACCATTTACTTCTTTGGTCAGGAGACAAAAAAGGCCACTGAGGAGGCTCGGGAAAAAGTAGCCAGCCTTTTGGGAGCCAATCCGGAAGAAATAGTCTTCACCAGCGGAGGAACAGAAGCGGATAACTTTGCTCTAAAGGGAGTGGCCTTTGCTCTGGAAAAAAAAGGAAGACATATTGTCACCTCCGCCATTGAACACCATGCGGTACTTTCCACCTGTCAGTATCTAGAAAAAAGAGGCTTCAAGGTGACTTATCTACCAGTGGACAGGCACGGATGGCTTGATCCACAAGAAGTACAAGATTCCATAACAAAAGATACTATTCTCATCAGCATTATTCACGCTAACAACGAGGTGGGAACCATAGAGCCCATCTCCCAGATAGGAGAGATAGC
>CAYYHL010000245.1:0-3055 GCA_964471775.1 uncultured Clostridia bacterium | reverse complement strand
AAAGTCTGCAGCTAAATTCAGAGCCCTTTTTGCATCATCGTACTCTATTCTAGCAGTGGCCACCTCAAAAGCTGCTCTATGAGAAGCAAATTCTCGAAGTATCACATAGGGGTTGGGGAAATTTCTCTTGATTTCTATGTAAAGCGCGTTGGTGGGAATTTCCCAGGCTAAGTCCAGGTGAAGTGCACCCTTCCTATCCACTGTTCCTTTCCCTCTGATTCTGATGGTATTCAGTCCCTCTACCGAAAGTTCAGCAAAGGCAAAAGACAGAGAAAAACATAGGAAAAGCAAAACTAAAACTGCGGGAAGTACCAAAACCTTCCTTTTTCGCCCAGTAGACATCATAGCCTCCTTTCTCGGTGCATTACCTGTTTCCCTGTCCAAATATTTTTGGGAATCACACCGCCATGGGTAGCTGAAGTAAAGTTCTTTTTGTGGACTACATTACTTAGGACAGCGGTATTATCTTATTTCTGGAGCTCACTGTCAAATTCTCGAATAGGACTTACAAGGAGTGTTATTAAGTATCAATAGTCGCCGGCCGATAGTGACGGCTGGCTATTAGAGTCTTTTGGAGCGAACAAAGGTTTTTAACCCAGGGGGAGGGTTCGCTTTCAATGCCATTCACAACATTCAGGCTCAGACTCCCATAGAGAACGGGCTGGCAGTGTTCAAAATAATTCGAGAGTACGGTCGCCACCTCCTTTGATTAAAGGAAATGATTGGGAGTAAGTCGTAACGCACCCGTGGGCAGGGCAAAATATTGGCGGTGAGAGGTGTCCCGTCTTTTTTGACCCAAACGGTTATTCTTTTTCTCAAAAAGAGCTTAAATAAAGGGTAAGTGGCGATTCTCTCGACTACAAGGGGAGTGTTTGGTTTGAGCAAGACTATGCTATTTCTTGCCTCAGACTACGAAGGACCCGGGAAATAGCGTTGATTATCTCGGATTGGTCTACCTTGGCTTTATTAAACCTAATCTTTAGTGTAAAATCTTTTTCAGGAGCGTGGAATATGTACTGGTAGTATTTTGGTCTTCCTCTTTTGGTTTTTGATTTTTTGAGGTGTGTTTTTGCCTCTCGGACCGTTAATTTTCCTTCCTTTGTCTCCCTGTACAGAGCTCTTATTTTTTCCGCATCACCTTGTCTCATAAGAAGTAATAGTAATGATTTAGGGACGGGGGCCGATGTTAGGACGCTATCCTTTACGTCCTGGGGTAGCTTCAGTAAGGTGAGCATTTCATTGACGTAGCTTTTTGGCAGGCCCAACTCTCTAGCCGCTTCTCTCTGGGAGTAGTGTGGGTTTTCCAGTCTTCGATTGCGAATGAGGGTGTGAATAGCCTCTGCCTCTTCCAAAGGTGGTAGATCCTGTCTCTGAATGTTTTCAGTTAGCTGGTGAATGAGTCGAAGGCGCCGATCTATATCTTTAACGATGCAGGGTATCTGTGAGAGTTGGGCCTGCTTGGCTGCCTCATATCTGCGCTCACCGTTAATAATCTCAAAACAATCTTCCTCCTCCATATATTCCACGGTAATGGGCTGAAGAAGGCCGCACTTCCTGATGGATGCCGCCAGCTCCCCTAGGGTTTTCTCATCGTAGCTTCTTCTGGGCTGGTCAGAATCTGGTTTTATTCTGGAGATGTCAATTATTCTGGCACCAGAAAGGCCCTTTGTTCCTTCCCTAAAACCGCGTCGTTCTTTTTTGACAAACAGCTCGGTTTCCGTAGGGAAAGAAGCAAAGGTGCCCTGGGCATACTTTCTCAGAATGAACTCTTTTGTCTTAGCCATACTTTAGGATCTCCTGGGCTAATCTCCGGTATGTTTCTGCCTGCTCGGACAGTGGAAGGTATTTGGTGATAGGCCTCTTGAAGGTGGCTGCTTCAGCATACCTTATGCTGTTTTTCAGCTCCACTTTGAAAACCTTATCTTTGAAGCGCTCCAGGATAGTGTCGCGGTAGACTTCCTCCAGCTTTCTTCTTCCATCAAATCTATTGATAAGGTATCCCATGATTTTGAGCTTGGGATTGGCTCTCTTTCTTATTTTGGTAATGGCACCTCTGAGGTGAGCTGTTCCTTTTACTGCCCACTCCTGACACTCCAAGGGTATGATAACCTCCTCCGATGCAACCAGTCCAATTCTCGTTGCCAAACCGAGACTTGGCGGGCAGTCAATAATGATGTAGTGGTAACCATCCTTTATCTCATCTAGTTTATCGGACAAAAAATATTGGGCGTCCGGCTCTCCGGCCAATTGAATGTCTATCTTGCTCAGGTCAATATTGGAAGGAATGATGTTTATCTTTTGAAAGGAGGTCTTTTGAACGGCCCTCGGGAGGGACATGCCATCATCTAAGAGGATATCTGCTACCGTCATCTTAAGACTGTAGATACTGTCCAGGAAGGCAGAGGAAAGGTTACCCTGTTGGTCCAAATCAATGAGGAGGATCTTTTTCTTTTTTTCTGCCAGGGCACCAGAAAGATTAAAGGTAATATTGGTCTTTCCAACTCCTCCCTTTTGATTAGCAATGGCGATGATCCTCGGCATTTTCACCCTTTTGGTGCTCTCCCTGCGGATAAGAATCCCTACTCCACTCTATTCTTGGACTGCAGGCCAAACTCCAACTGGTGGCTCCCTAACTCCTGCATCGCTTTTTCATAGGCAATTCTGTGCTTGAACCCCTGTTTTAGATACTTCCATATGATCTGAATCTTTTTGAAGTCCTCCTGGGTAAATTCCCTTGCCTCTAGCTCACCCCTGGGAACCTTTTGGGGGTGAATGTAACCCTTTTGTTCCAGGTAATAGAGTTTATGTCGTGGGATGTCTATTTTTTCCAGAATATCAGCGGTTTGCATCAGTTTGGTGTCGGTGGATTTATAAACTTAGATTTATTTTCCTATAGTATACCCCACAAAAATAATTTGTCAAGTGCTCATGGGAAAAAAGAGGCGTGTAAGCCCTTTGGATAGAACCGAATACGGCCCAGAGATAGTTTCCCGGGCCTCTAAGAAATGGATTGTACTGGGACGAAAACAGGCAAGAAGGGTGATGCAACAAGCCT